>SKRW01000092.1 GCA_007118295.1 Paracoccaceae bacterium
CCGCCAGCACCGCCATTCGCGTCAGGAATGGGCAGGCCCATGCTGCGCATGGGCGCAAGCAGACCCGCGCGCTCCAGCACCGGGTGCGAGGCGGGCAGGAATACCGCCCAGCCCACCAGCGCGGCCATGGCCAGACCCAGACAGATTGCCGTCAGCTTGATCCAATACCCCATGCGAACCCCGTCGATGCCCAATCCGTTCCTTCAAGAATAGCGCCCTTTGCGCAAATGGACAGTCTTGGCGAGATATCTTGCCAGATTGTCACCTTTGCCCGCGGTCAGAAAAAATGCCCCCGAATAGTGTATGGCGGGCGGTTTGACGGAACGACTGCCCGGCGCAACCAATTTTCGCGGTATCGGGATCAGTGGCCAATGAGTCCACTCAATATGCGGCAACGCTGCATTATTCGGCAGTTCGGCAAGTTGTGACCCAAGGTAAACTTGTTGCCAGACGGTTAATTTTTTATGTTGCTGGCGATCCTGCAATTGCCAAAAAGGACTGCGCCATCTTGAGACCCGGTATCGCGATGTCACTCTGGCCCGCCATGTCTGGACAGCGTCACGCATATGACGCGCCCGGAAGTCGTCCGGCTCGGGCTGCTTGTGCGAACAGTATTGAAATGGACGAGGTGAGTATCGGGCGTCTTCTGCCTTTGGGCATATCTCCGACAATCTCTCTGGCGACCTGCGCCGCGTCTGCATGAACTTGCCGATCAGAACATTGCGGCTTGGACTGGCATGGCTGCCACAGCCGCGCGTGCCAGCGCTGGCTCTGGCGACCCTGTTTTTCATTGCTTCGCTGACCCCCGGACTTGTGCCCCGTGATACCATGGTGCAGGCGGTTCTAAGCGGTGTGAGCCTGGCTGCGGGGCATGCCATCGGGCTGATCCTGTCAGAGCTGTGGTACAGGCTGGAATTTCCCCCCTTGCCCCGACCAGTTCAGATTCGTCTTCGCACCGGAGTGGCGTTGGTCTGCCTGCTGGCAGCGGGGGTGGCGCTCTGGCAGGCGTCAGAATGGCAGAACGGCTTGCGCGCACTGATGGAGATGCCGCCTGTCGATACGATACGCCCCTTTCATATCGCAGGGGGTGCGCTGTTGGTTTTCCTGACGCTGGTCTGGTTTGCCGGGCTGTCACGGCTGGCCGTGCGGAAATTGTCGGCGGCGTTGGCCCGCGTATTGCCCGGCCCGCAAGCGCTGCTGGTAGCAATCGCTCTGACGGCGCTGGTGTTCTGGAATGTCGGAAACGGTGTGCTGGTGCGGGGGGCGCTGACGGCTGTTGACCGCATCTATGCCGGGCTTGACGGGGTATTCGAAGAAACCAATTCCCGCCCCGACGACCCGCTTAAGACCGGCGCGCCCGAGTCGCTGATAGACTGGGAGGATCTGGGCCGAACGGGCCGCGCCATGATCGCGGCAGAACCTGACCGCGCCGCGATCGAGGCCGCCACTGGTGCCGAGGCAATGGAGCCGTTGCGCGTCTATGTCGGGCTGAATGCAGCCCCCGACCCTGCATCGCGTGCGGCGCTCGCATTGGCCGAACTCCAACGCATCGACGCATTTTCACGGGGCACACTGGTCATCGCCACGCCCACCGGGACAGGAACGGTCAATGCGTCCGGGCAGCAGGCGCTGGAATATATCCTGCATGGCGATGTGGCGACTGTTTCGGTACAATATTCCTATGTCGCAAGCTGGCTGGCGCTGCTGACTGACCCCGAATACGGGGTCGAAACGGCACGGGCTGTATTCGCCGAAGTCTATGGATACTGGAGCACGCTTCCGCCTGAAACGCGACCTGCGCTATATCTCAACGGGTTGAGCCTTGGTGCGCTGAACTCAGAGTTGAGCCATGATCTGCATCAGGTTGTCGGTGATCCGTTCAATGGTGCGCTTTGGGCCGGCCCGCCATTCAACAGCCCCACCTGGAACGAGGTCAGGCGTAACCGAAACCCCGGCACGCCTGCGTGGTTGCCCGCCTATCGTGATGGCAGTGCCGTGCGCGTCATCAACCAGCGAGGGTGGACATCGGGCATGGCTGCCCCATGGGGCGGTTTCCGTATCCTGTATCTGCAACATGCCAGCGACGCGGTCACATTCTTTGACCCGCGCGCGATCTGGCGGCGCCCTGACTGGATGACCGGACCGCGCGGTCCCGATGTCTCGCCAGATCTTCGATGGTTGCCGCTGGTCACGTTCCTGCAACTTGGTGTGGATATAATGACGGCTGTCAAACCACCGAGAGGCTATGGCCACAGATACAGCTTCCACAGCTATGCACGGGCCTGGGCGATGCTGTTCGACCTGGACGCGTGGACCGAAGACGTGCTTGAAGACCTGATCAGGCGCGTGAATCCGCCGGTCTGAAGCGACGATTGGTGGCGCGTTGAGCGCTTCTGCAACCGCCTGACCATGGGTGTGTCAACCGATATGCGGCCGCTGGGTGCAGCTTGGGTCTTCAGACTTGAGGCGGAACCGGATCTGGTGTCTTGCCCGGTCGGATGGCACGTCGGGAACCATTTCTTCAGTCAGTCGTTATCTCGCATGTGTCCGTGGCAGGCCCAGCACAATGCGTGGGGTCGGGCTGGTGTGCCAGCATGGAGAGTGCCTGACGACGGGTTTTCCACCCGTTTCGGCATGAAGCTGCCCATTCGGCGCCTGCCACTGGCCGGTAACTGGCGCTCAGCACCGGCCTTGCTACATTTTTGCCCGGGCGGGATCGGGCATTGTGCCGTTTGCCGCGTAAAGTGGATGGAGGGCGGATACATGGCGGCGTCGAGGCATCACCGAAATACGCGCATTGATGCGTTGCGCGCTGTCGTGCTGAGTGTGGTTGTCGTGATGAACATGCTGACCTTGTCGGGGTTGTCCTATCTGGGGCCCGACGCACGCGCCGATATGCTTGGGGCTGTTGATCGCGCGGCATGGGATGTTCTGGACCTGCTGTTCGAGGGCAAGGCGCTCGCGGCGTTTTCCTTCATGTTCGGTCTGAGTTTCAGCATGATCCTGTTGCGCGCCACCCCTCGGGGCGAGGCAACGGGCGCGCAGATCATTCGCCGGTTTGCGGTTCTGGGCGCAATCGGGGTGTTCAATGCCGTGTTTCTGTTCTGGGCCGATATCCTGATGACCTATGCCGCGCTGGGTCTGCTGTTGCCACTGGCCGCGCGCTTGTCGCAGCGGGTCCTGTTCACGCTGGGTGTGGCGCTGATCCTGACAGGGCCGGTTTCACTTGCATTGAGCGGGGTCAGCCCGCCCACCCCGGTCCCAGAGGGCCGCGACGACAGCCTGCAAGCCTTTGCCTCGCCGCATTATGCCGATACGATCAACCAGAATCTGAGCATGGTCACAGGGGCGGCAGATGGGTCTGCCGGGATGCTGCTCTTGCGGATGTTCATGCTGTCGGGTCTGTTTCTGTTGGGGCTGGCTGCGGGGAAAAGTGATTTACCAGCCCGGATTTCGGCCTTGCGCGGGACCTTGCTGCGCGCAGGCGGGCTGTGTCTGGCCGTTGGCCTGTGCGCGGGCGTTGCCTTGCGGCTGATGGGCAATGCGCCCGAGGGTATCTGGTTCCTGCTGTATCTGGAGACACCGCTGATGGCGTTGGGGTATCTCATGGTCCTGAGCGTGGCATTGCACAGCATGCGCACCGGGTGGGTGCATGGCCTGATGGCGCCACTGGGGCGCATGAGTCTGACGGGGTATCTTTCGGCGTCGGCGCTGGGTCAGGTGCTGTTCTACGGCTGGGGCTTTCAGTTGATCGGTCAGACCGGCACGCTTGCGGTCGTGATGATTGCCGTCGGGATCGTGCTGTTGCTTGGCGGGTTTGCGCATCTGTGGTTCAGACACTTCGTGTATGGACCATGGGAATGGCTGTGGCGCAGTCTGACGCATTTGCGGCCCCAGCCGATGCTGGGGCGCGGCGTCGCGGGCTGAGGCGCGGACCGAACTGTTGGTCGCACGGCCTGCAACCGGACCTGCGCCGCACGCGTCACGGCTCGCAGTGCAGATCGGCTTTCGCTGTTTCTGATCGTGAACCTGCCCCCGAACAGCGTCCAAACGCCAGCGACGTTTGGACTGGTTCGCGTTCGATGGCCGTTACGCATGACCCCGGCCTGTGACATCGGTGCACGCTTTGCAGCGCGAAGGTGTCGCGCCGTCAGTCTGCGGGATATGTTACCTGAGCGACCATATGCTCGAATGCGGGATGGGTCTGAAACCGCCACTTTCTGCGGGGGCCCGCCATCACATTCAGGTAGTACATCTCGACACCGAAGGGGGCGCCGCAGGGGTGATGGCCTTTGGGCACAAGAACCACATCATGATCTGCCGGTGCCATTGTGACATCAAGGCTCAGATCATCTGTGAAAACCCGCTGGATACCAAAAGCGTTGCCGGGGTTCAGCCGGTGATAATAGGTTTCTTCCAGATAGGTGATGCGCGGAAAATCGTCTTCATCGTGGCGATGCGGCGGGTAGGAGGACCAATGCCCGGCAGGGGTGAACACTTCGGTCACCAGAAGGCTGTCGGCAACATCGCGCCATTCCATGGCGATATTGTTTATGTAGCGGGTATTTGTGCCTGTGCCCCGCTGCTCCAGTTCAATTCCGTCCGGTCCCAGACGTTGCGCGGGCCGCCCACCGGGGCTGGGCGCGCTGCATACGGCGAGGGTGCATGGCGTGGTGGCTCTGCCCTGCCATTCCTGACCCGGCGGCACATACAGGCAATGCGGCGGCGTGCGTTCAAACACATCCATACGCGCGCCCATCTGGCCAAAGTCAACCCCGGCCACAGACAGATTGGCGCAGCCCTCGACCAATACGAGAATGGCCTCACGACCGTCCAGCAGGCCCTCTGCCGTATCGCCGGGCGCCAGTCGCCAGAGGTCGAAACCGACATATGACCAGTCTGCCGCCTCGGGCGGGATCGCGTGGACAAGGCCGGTTTCTGCCGTGGGTTTGCGGAGGAGATTTGTCATCATACTGTCCCGCCAAGCGACCCTTCCAGCGCGACCATTTCCTGCCCGCCTGCCATCAGATCCTGCAATTCTTCTGGTGTGATCTGACCGCGTTGGGCTGTGCCAAGAGTCTTGCCGCGATTGAGAACCGTGAACCTGTCACCAACCGCCATCGCATGGCGCACGTTATGGGTGATGAACACGATCCCGATTCCGGTCTTGCGCACCTTGTCGATGGTCGAGAGGACATTCGCGGTCTGCCGCACGCCCAGCGCACTTGTCGGTTCGTCCAGGATCAGCACCTTTGCCCCGAAATGCACGGCGCGGGCGATGGCGACCGTCTGACGCTCGCCGCCTGAAAGCGTGCCAACCGCCTGATCGGGCGAACGCAGGTTGATGCCCATTTTGCGCATCTCCTCCATCGTCACGTCATTGGCCGTTTTGAAGTCCATGAACTTGAACGGGCCAACCCGCTTGATCGGCTCGCGCCCCATCCAGAAATTGCGCGTCACCGACATGAGCGGGATCATTGCCAGATCCTGATAGACCGTGGCAATGCCTGCCTCCATCGCATCGCGGGGGCTGTCGAAACTCATCGGGCGGCCTTCGAAAAAGATCTCGCCCCTGGTTTGCTTGTGTACACCCGCCATCGTCTTGATGAAGGTCGATTTGCCTGCGCCGTTATCGCCAAGCAGGCAATGGCACTCTCCGGGGCGGACATCAAAGCTGACACCGTTCAGCGCGATGACCGGACCGAAGTGTTTTTCGATATCGCGCATTTCGACAATCGGGTTGTGATCATAGGGCTCCATCTTAGCGCTCCCCGGTGATGATGCGCCGGATGTAAGTGTTCAGGATCACCGCCAGCAGCAGGATGACCCCCAGAAACACCCGGAACAGGCTGGATTCCACACCGGCAAAGAACAACCCCTGTTGCACCACCCCGAAGATCAGCGCCCCAAGTGCGGCCCCGATGACCGACCCATACCCGCCCGTCAACAGCGCGCCACCGATGACCACGGCAATGATCGCCTCGAATTCCTTGAGCAAGCCCCTGTCCGCCCCGGCAGAGCCGAATTCCATCACCTGACAGGTCGCAAAGACACAGGCGCAGAAGGCCGTGAACATGAACATCTGAATCTTGACGCGGTTCACTGGCACGCCGACATAGCGCGCGGCTTGCGCATCACCGCCTGCGGCATAAACCCAGTTGCCGAATTGCGTGCGCGTCAGCACCACATGCGCCACGATCATCAGCCCCAGCGCCCAGATGATCAGCATCGGAATACCGTTGACGATTGGCTCGCCCGCGCGGGTGCCGCGCTCGAACACGGCGATCATGTCCATTTCGGCCAGCCAGTTGAAAAAGCCGCCACCGACCTTGCCCCCGAAAACCGGTGCCAGCCAGTCGCCAGCGGCCTTTTCGGAAATCCCGCCGATAATGGTCCGACGCTCGATCAGTTGGGGAAAGAAGATCGTAAAGCCGCGCAGGATGAACAGGAAGGCCAGCGTCACGATGAAGCTAGGAAGCCCCGTGCGCACAACGATGAATCCGTTCAGCGCGCCCACGGCAATGCACAGCGCAAATGTGAGCAGGATCGCGATCCAGACCGGCCATTGCAGCGTGACCGAGATGATGGCGATGGACATGCCCGCAAAGCCGATCATTGACCCTACGCTCAGATCGAACTCGCCCGCGATCATCAGCATGCAGGCCCCGACCGCGATGATGACGAATTGTGCCGAGACCGTGGACCAGTTCAGAACGCCTTGGGCGTTGAACATGCCGCTGTCACCTGCAAATACGATGAAGAAGGCAAAGACGGCGATAACGCCGACAATGGCACCCAGTTCTGGCCGGATCAGGGCCTTCCTCAGTTTTGAGGTTTCCTTGATACGTTCGTCAACGACCGCGCTTGTGCTGGACATCGCAACCCCCCCTGCTTGCGCAAACTGAAAAAGGCGGGAGCTGATTGCAGCCCCCGCCCTGACGCTTTGTCTTAGCGGTATTCACCCGCCAGATCGGCCACCAGATCCAGCGCATCGGCGGTCACGAAGCCGGGGCCGGAATTGATGTTGTTGCCGGGCAGCACACCAAAGCGGTGGTAGTTGGTCAGCACGATCACCGGCAGGTATGCCTGCAGGAAGGGCTGCTGGTCGATGCCCCACTGGATGACACCGTCACGGATGGCCTGAACGATATCGCCGCCCAGATCGAACGTGCCGAAATAGATGTCACCGGCAAGGCCAATCTGGTCCAGTGCAAGGATCGTCGGGTCAGCCGAGGTGGGCCCGAGGGTCAGCACGGCGTCAGTGTCCGGGTTGGCATTCAGATAGGCCATGACGCGGTTCTGAATCTCGCTTGGGTCCTGGCCGCTATCGATCATCTGGTTGCCCAGATCGACCCCCAGACCATCTGCAAAGCCTTGACACCGTTCGGTCGAGGAGGGCGACGAGATGTAGTGGTTCACGCACAGAAAGCTGGAGACACCGTCCCCTGCCGCGCGCTGCCCGGCGGCAAAACCGGCGTCATATTCGGGCTGGCCCACATACATCAGCGCACCCAGATCGCGCGCCTGATCGGGCGTGCCGGAATTGATGATGATCACGTCGATGCCTGCATCGACGGCAGCACGGATCGGACCAGACAGCACATCGGGGTCTGCAAGCGTCGTGATGATGCCGTTCGGCCCGCTGGCTGCCGCTTGTTCGATGATCCGCGCCATATCGGCCAGATCACCCGTAGGCGGGTTGCGGTATTCGACAGTGACGCCCATCTGTTCGCCTGCCAGTGCAAGGCCGTTCTTGATGGTGTTCCACCAACTGTCACTGTCGGGTGCATGGCTGACCAGAACATAGCGTTCGCCATCGGCGAGGGCGCTGCTTGCTCCCATCAGCGCTGTCGCTGCAACGGCAGAGACTGCAATTTTCTTTATAGCTGCTTTCATGATGTCCTCCCAAACGTGTTCCGGGCAAATGCAGGTCCTCGCCTTCACGCCCTGAAGGAACTGTAGTCGCGAATCATTCATTTTGCAACCGGTTGCAAAAAGAATCGATGGAATGATATATTTCTGACAGTGGCGGACTGTAATAGAAGCTATGTCAAAGCATCTGGATGGTAGAATGGCAGTGACCCTGAGAGACGTGGCGGACCGCGCGGGTGTTTCGCGCTCTGCGGTTTCGCGCACCTTTACCGAAGGGGCATCCGTGTCGGCCAAGACCCGCGCCAAGGTCGAGAAAGCCGCGACAGAACTGGGTTACAGCCCGAATGCGATTGCCTCGTCGCTGACCACTGGCCGCACCAAGCTGATCGGGCTTGTGTCAAACAACTTTCACAACCCGCTGTTTCTGGAAGTGTTCGATCTCTTTACCCGTGGCCTGCAGGATCGCGGGTTGCGGCCACTGCTTGTGAACCTCAGCCATGAAACCGATCCCGCAAATTCGGTGCGGATGCTGCGGCAATATTCGGTGGATGGGGTGATCGTCGCCTCCTCCACACTGCCGCCCAGCTTCGCCGAAGCCTTCCGCGATGCGGGTGTGCCCGTGGTGCATTCCTTTGGCCGCTACACCACCAGCCCGCATGTGCATGTGGTCGGCATTGACAACATCGCCTGCGGGCGTATGGCCGCCGAGGCACTTATCGCGCGCGGGCATCGGTCTGTGGCCTTTCTGGGGGGGCCTGAAACGGCCACGTCGACACAGGACCGCGAGCGCGGGTTTCTGGATGCGCTGTCCAGCCACCCCGAAATACAGGTCAGCGTCAGCTATGCCAGTGCCTATTCCTTTGATGCCGGGCGCGCGGAAATGATGCGCCTGCTGCAAGGCACCCCGGCAGAGGCGTATTTCTGCGGGGATGACGTGCTGTCGATCGGGGTGCTGTCCGCCATTAGCGATGCAAGGCTGCGCGTGCCTGACGATATTGGCATCATCGGGTTGAATGATATGGAAATGGCGCGCTGGGAAAATATCAACCTGACAACGATCCGCCAGCCTGTGGCCCAGATTATCGGCGCCTCGATTGATCTGGTGGTCGAAACGATACAGCACCCCGACCGTCACCCCGAAACGCGCCTTTTCCCGTGCCGGGTGATCGAGCGTGGCACATTACGCCCTGTGCCACGCTGATGCGCTGTTTCAGCGCAACATCGGCGGCGTTGCATCGACCCATTTGCCTGCGGCTTTTGCCGAATCGACCGCAGCATAAACCGCCGCCATGGACCGCAACCCGTCTTCGGCCAGCGGCAGGCCATCGCGCATCTCTCCCCGGATCACGGCGGCCAGATCGACATAGATGTTCGCCACCGCCAGCGGGAACCCTTCGGGATGGGCAATTGCGACGCGGCTCAGGCGTGCGGCATCGCTGCTTAGCCCCGCCTCGCCCTTTTCCATGATCTGTGTGCGGCCCCCGACTGGCGTGTAATAGACCTGATTTGGCTTTTCGGACGCCCATCGCATGCCGCCCGTCTCACCAAAGACCTGTATATCAAAGCCATGCTGACGGCCTATCGCCACTGACGAGGTCCAGAGCCGCCCTACCGTGCCACCCGACATGCGGAAATTCACCATGGCATCATCTTCCAGCACCCGGCTGGGAATGGTCGAGGCGAAATCGGCAGACACCTTTTCTACCTGATTGCCGGCTATGAAACTGGCCATGTGCAGCGCATGGATGCCGCAATCGGCGAACTGCCCCGACACACCCGCCATCGCCGGATCGTAGCGCCAGCGCACGCGCGGATTGTCGGCATCGGTGGCATCGCCATGATGGCCATGGCTGAAATTTGTGACCACCAGCCGCACGTGGCCAATCTGGCCGCTGCGCACCATGGCGCGCATTTCGCGCACCATGGGATAGGCCGAATAGCAGTAATTCACTGCACAGATCTTGCC
>SKRW01000282.1 GCA_007118295.1 Paracoccaceae bacterium
AGCCGACACCAGCCGCCCGGCCAACAGATATGCGCCCGGGCCTGCTGCGACCAGCGCGCAGGCCTCTGCCACACTGCCAGTGCCATAGGCGTCAAGGCTGCGCGCCGATTGCGTCGGGGTTGCAATACCTGCCAGAGCGGCGCGCGGCAAGGCAATCAGCGGCAGGCCAAGCGCGCGCGCCAGTGGCGCCAATGTTGCGCGCCGCACCTCTGGGCAGGCCAATGCGGTTACGTCCTGTGCCTGTTCATGCAGTTCGAGCACCGCACGCAGCGCGGTCACTCCCGCGCGCGAATTGCAGCCAAACCCGGCCACGATCATCGCATCGTGCTCCATTGCACGATGGGATAGGCGGATTGCCAGCCCCGTTTGCGCCCAAGCGCACCCGCCTGTGCCAGTTCGATCCGTGTCAACGTGCCCCCTGCGCGCGCCTGCCACTGTGTCAGCAGGGCCTCGGATTCCAGAGTTACGGCATTGGCCACGACCCGCACCCCCTGCGGCACGATCTGCCAAAGTGCTGTCAGCAGGTCTTCGGACAATCCGCCGCCGATGAACACCGCATCCGGGGGGGGCTGGTCGGCCAGACCTTCGGGCGCGCGGATCGCAATGACCTGCAGGTGGTCAACGCCCAGATCGCGTGCATTCAGCCGCGCGCGGTCTGCGCGCAGCGGGTCGGCCTCAAAACCGATGGCCGTGTTGCGCGGATGGGCCAGCAGCCATTCAATCGCGACCGACCCCGAGCCGGTGCCAATGTCCCACAGCCGCGCGCCTGCGCGCGGGGCAAGGGCGGCCAGTGTCAGCGCACGCACGGCGCGCTTCGTGATCTGCCCGTCATGCGCGAACAGGTCATCCGCGCGCCCCGGCACACAGCCCAGTGCCGCGCCGCCGCCCGCAACCTCCAGCCCCAGCGCAACCGGATGGGCCACATCCTCCAGCGCGCAGGCCTGCGCCGTGGCCTGTCGCACCCGTTCGCGCGGCCCGCCCAGCGCCTCCAGCACATGCAGGCGGCTGTCGTCAAAGCCAAGGCGCGTCAGATAGGCCGCCACCTCGCCGACAGCCGAGCCGTCGCGCAGCAGGACGATCAGCCGCGCACCCGGTGCCAGATGCGGCCGCAACCGCGCGAGCGGGGCCGCATGCAGCCCGAGGCAGACCACCTGTTCCAGCGGCCAGCCCAACCGGGACGCTGCCAGCGCAAAGCTCGACGGTGCAGGCAGCGCCACCCATTCGCCGGGGTGCAGGTGCCGGGTGATGCTGGTGCCTGCGCCAAACCAGAACGGATCGCCCGATGCCAGCGCCACCATCCGTGCCCCGCGCCGCGCCAGAAGTTGCGGGATCCCATCGGCAAAGGGCATGGGCCATTCGATGACCTCGCATTGTACCTCCGGCAACAAGGCCAGATGACGCGCGGCTCCCATCACAATCTCTGCCCGCGCCAGCGCATCGCGGCTTGCCTCTGACAGACCGTTCAGGCCATCTTCGCCCAGACCCACGATTGTCAGCCACGGAGCCTCAGCCATGCACAACATCCTTGTCCTTGGCGGCACGTCCGAGGCCACGCGACTGGTGCAGGCCTTGGCCGAGGCGCGCCTGCCCGCGACCCTCAGCTACGCAGGCCGCGTGGCGCGCCCCAGACCGCAGCCGGTTCCGGTCCGCAGCGGTGGCTTTGGCGGGCCAGAGGGGCTGGCGCGCTACCTGAGCGAACAGGCCATCACCCATCTGATCGACGCGACCCATCCTTTTGCAGCGCAGATGAGCAAACATGCCGTGCAGGCCGCTGCCGCCACGGGCACGCCGCTTATCGCCTTCACCCGCCCTGCATGGACCCCCGAACAGGGCGATGACTGGACCCATGTCCCCGATATCACCGCTGCGGTTGCGGCCCTTAGCGGCCCGCGCCAGCGTATCCTGCTGGCCATCGGGCGCATGCATCTGGCCGGTTTTGCCGCGCAGCCACAGCATCACTATCTTCTGCGTCTGGTCGATCCGCCGCAATCGCCGCCACCGCTGCCCGACCACCATATTCTGATCGATCGCGGCCCCTTCACACTTCAGGGCGACACGGCGCTTCTTGTGCAGCATCGCATAACCCGGATCGTCAGCAAGAATGCCGGTGGCACGGGGGCCCGCGCCAAGCTGATCGCCGCGCGGCAGTTGCGCCTGCCCGTCATCATGATCGACCGTCCATCCCTGCCCCCGCGCCGCGCCGCAACCCGGCTTGACCAGGTTCTGGACTGGCTGGCCGATACCTGAGGCAGCGACCCGGCCTGCCCGCAACCGCATCGCGCGACAGACGGCGCTCACGCTCTGCCAGCCAATGCCACTTTCCGCATCCAGTTTCATCTTTGCCCCAAATATCCTCGGGGGGAGAATTTGCCGCAGGCAAAGAGGGGGGCCGACAGCCCCCCTTTGAGGCTGGCCCATCATGCCGACCTCGGGGTATACAGCCACGGCTGCCCCGCCCCTTCAATCACCCGTGTCCGGCTGGACCCCAGTATCACAACAGTGCGCATATCGGCCATCTCGG
>SKRW01000027.1 GCA_007118295.1 Paracoccaceae bacterium
GCTATCACTACCGCGTCATGGAACGTGCGATTGCGCTGATCGATGCGCCGGGCGGGGCGAACCGCCCTCTGGCTGATCTGGCCCGTGAAATGGGCATGAGTGCGGCGCATTTTCAGCGCCTGTTCAGCCAGTGGGTCGGCGTGTCGCCCAAGCGCTACCAGCAATACCTGATGCTTGGCCACGCGCGGCACCTGCTGGACGCGCGCTTTACCACGATGGAGGCCGCGCATTCGGTCGGCCTGTCCGGTCAGGCCCGCTTGCACGATCTGTTTCTGCGATGGGAGGCGATGACCCCTGGCACCTATGCACGCGGCGGCGGCGGGCTGGTCATCCGCTATGGCTGGTTCGACTCGCCGTTCGGGCAGGCGCTGGGGATGGCCACGGAACTGGGGCTCTGCGGGCTGGCCTTTGCCGAGCCGGGAGCCGAGGACACGACCTTGGCGGATATGGTTGCACGCTGGCCCAAGGCACAGCTTGTGGCCGACAGCGCCGCCGCAGCGCCCCATGTTCAGGCCGCCTTTGATCAGTCTGGGCAGGTCGAGCTGCACATGATCGGCACGCCTTTTCAGATCAAGGTCTGGGAAGCGCTGCTGCGCGTGCCGATGGGCCATGTCACCAGCTATGGCGAGATCGGGCGCAGCATTGACGCGCCCAGGGCCGCGCGGGCCGTCGGTGCGGCTGTGGGGCGCAATCCCATCGGCTTTGTGATCCCCTGTCACCGGTGCCTGCGCGGCGCATCCGGGGGGGCTGCGGGCGGGCTGGGTGGCTATCATTGGGGCTTGCCGCGCAAGCGCGCCATGCTGGGATGGGAGGCGGCACGGCTGGACGCAAACCGCGCCGATGCACCATTCTTGGCCGGTAAAGGGAACGTGACATGACTTGGCGCGTTAAGGGTGTGTATACCACTCGCTGATCACTTGGAGGTGCTTCCCCATGCCTGTAACCAAACCGGCCCTTGCGCTTGGCGCCGCTGCGCTTTTTCTGGCCGCTTGCGCGCCAGATCCGAACAACATGCAGAACCGCACTGCGGCCGGGGCACTGGCCGGGGCAGCGGTTGGCACCATCGCAGGTGCGGCCACAGGCGACGGCAGCGCCCGTCGCGCCGCCGCAGGTGCCATCATTGGCGGCACTGCCGGGGCGTTGATTGGACAGCAGCTTGACCGGCAGGCCGCAGAGTTGCGCCGCCAGTTGGGCGATAACGTGAATGTCCAGAATACCGGGCAGGAACTGATCCTGACACTGCCACAGGACCTGCTGTTCGCGACCGACAGCGCAACCCTGCGCCCCGATCTGCAACGCGATCTGCGCACGATTGCCGCCAATCTGGTGAACAACCCGCGCAGCGATGTGATTGTGGTTGGTCACACCGACAATACCGGCTCTGCGGCCTATAATCAGGGCCTGTCCGAGCGCCGCGCGGCGTCGGTCGCGGCTGTCCTGCGGGGCGAAGGGGTTTCTTCCAATCGCCTCCAGACAATTGGCCGCGGTCTGGCCCAGCCTATCGCCAGCAACGCCACGCCCGAAGGGCGGCGGCAGAACCGCAGGGTCGAAATCTTTATTCGCCCACATCAGCAAGGCTGAAGGAACTGAAGCAATTTTCACAGGCCAGCCCCGCGGGGCTGGCCTTTTTCATTGCGTCACGCGCCCCGTGGTCATATCTTTTGACCAATTCGCGCGAAAAAAATGGGCAGTGCCCGACTTGCGCATACTCGCATGGAGTCGGAGGCCACATGCCGTTTCAGCGTATTCAACCGGAAAAGCTGTCGCACAGCGTGGTGCGCCAGATAGAATTGCTGCTGTTGCGCGGCATCCTGCGCCCCGGTGAGCGATTGCCGGCAGAACGCGAACTTGCGGAGAAACTGGGTGTCTCACGCCCTTCGCTGCGCGATGCCATCGCAGAGTTGCAGGGCCGGGGGCTGCTGACTGCACGCGCAGGGGCCGGGCTTTTCGTGGCAGAGTTGCTTGATTCCGCCTTTTCCGATTCGCTGGTCAACCTGTTCGCGCAGCATGACGAGGCGCTGTTTGACTACATCAGCTTTCGCCGCGACCTCGAAGGCATGTCTGCCGAACGCGCCGCGCGCTTCGGGTCGGAAATGGACCTCAAGGTGATCGACACGATCTATCGCAAGATGGAAGCAGCGCATCTGAAACGCGACCCCACCGAAGAAGCGACGCTTGATGCCGAGTTCCACCTGTCAATTGTCGAAGCATCGCACAACATTATCATGCTGCACATGATGCGGGCCATGTTCAACCTGCTGCATCAGGGGGTGTTCTATAATCGCCAGATGATCTTTCGCCAGCGCGCCACCCGCGATGACCTGCTGCTTCAGCACAAGGCCATCAACACGGCAGTGCAGCAACGTGACCCTACCGCCGCACGCGAGGCCGCGCAGGCACATCTGGATTTTGTGCAGCAGATCATGTCCGACATGAAACGCAGCGAGCGCAATGAAGAGACTGCACGCCTGCGCTTCGAACACGCGCGCGATATGTAAGCCCGCCCAAAATGAAATGACCCCGGCCCAGGGGCCGAGGTCATCAGGGTCAGTTGGCAATTCGGATCAGTGCAGGCGCGCCTGAGCCGTTGCGATAGCCTTTTCGATCAGTGCGTCGCTGCGTTCATCGTCCATCTGCTTGGCCATGACGTCACCCGCAGCGGCAATCGCCACGGATACAGCCGCGTTGCGCACATCGCGGATCGCCCCGGCTTCGGCCGATGCGATCTGGTCCTCGGCGGCTTTCAGTCGGCGCGCGATAGAGGCTTCGATCTCTGCCTTGGCCTGTTCTGCCGCATGATGCGCATCAACCTTGGCCTTCTCGACGATGGCTTCGGCTTCAGCCTTTACATTGGAATGCTGACGCTCGAACGAGGCATGCAAGGCAAGTGCCTCTTCGCGCAGGCGACGGGCTTCGTCCAGTTCGGCCTTGATCGAAACAGCACGCGAGTCCAGAAGTCCGGTAATCTTTGCCGGCACCTTGAAATAGATCAGGATACCCACAAAGATGACGAACGCCATCAAGACGATCAGATCGGTGTTATAGAGCGAAAAGAAGGGCTTGCCAGCCGGAGCCGCAAGCGCGGGTGTTGCCAGAATGGCCACCAGAACGGTCAGACTACGCATTACGCCCCCTCTTTCAGTCGCGCCGACACAGCCGCATTCACGCTGCGCGCATCGGCTTTCGCACCAAAGGCTTCGAGAATGTCCTTCGTGGCTTCTTTCGACACTTCGCTGACCATCTCCATCGCGCTGTCGCGGATTTCCCGGATGCGGCGCTCGGATTCCGCTGTCCGCGCCGAAATCTCGGCATCGGCCTTGGCGATCTGGACGTCAAGTTGGGCCTGCATCTCGGCCTTGGCGGCCTCGACGATGCGGTTTGCCTCGGCACGCGCGTCAGCCTTGGCCTTGTGATAGGCCTCTTCGGCAGCCTGCGCCTTGAGCTTGAATTCCTCGGCGGCACTGATGTCACTGGTGATCGTGCCGCGGCGATCCGCCAGCACAGCCGCGACACGCGGCAAGGCGACGCGCGACATTACATAATACAGCACGAACAACGTCACGATCAGCCAGAAAATCTGGTTCGAGAACGTGCTGAGATCCAGTTGGGGCATGCCTACCCCGTTTGCGGCATCGTCTGCCATGTCGTCCCCCTAAGCCCTGGTTTCACCGAAAGGGCCGCGTGCGGCCCTTTCGGGCGTAAGGATACTGTCGGGAAGAATTCAGACAGCGAACATCAGCAGCAGCGCGACGAGGAACGAAAAGATCCCCAGAGCTTCTGCAAATGCGATGCCGATGAACAGCATTGCCGTCTGGCCAGCAGCAGCCGACGGGTTGCGCAGGGCACCGGACAGGAAGTTGCCTGCAATGTTGCCCACACCGATCGCGGCGCCGCCCATGCCGATGGCCGTCAGGCCAACGCCGATGAACTTGCCCATTTCTGCGATATCGCCTTCCATGTCATGTCTCCTTGAGGTTTGGAATTGGCAGGATGAGGTATTCGACCTGTCCGCGCCTAGTGCGACGGGTGCAGCGCATCACGCAGATACACGCAGGTCAGAATGGTGAAAACATACGCCTGGATCACGGCGACCAGCAGTTCCAGCGCATAAAGCGCGGTCACGGCCAGCACAGGCACGAAGAAGGCCGCGCCCAGTGCGCTGGCAAAGCCTGCAAATACCTTGGCCACGGCATGCCCCGCCATCATCGCACCCGCAAGACGAATGGAGTGGCTGATGGGGCGTGCGAAATACGAGATCAACTCGATCAGCGCCAGAATGGGCCGCAGCGCCAGAGGGGCCGAACTGACCCAGAACAGGCCCAGAAACTTGGTGCCGTTCAGGATGAAGCCCAGCGCCGTCACGCTCAGGAACACTGTCAACGCCAGAACCGCGGTTACCGCGATGTGTGACGTGGTGGTAAAGGCAAACGGGATCAGGCCCAGCAGGTTCGCGAACAACACGAACATGAACAGCGTGAAGATATGCGGAAAAAAGCGCACGGCGTCATGCCCCGCAACGTCCTCGACCATCTTGTAGATGAAGCCATACGCCATTTCCGCCGCAGATTGCGCACGGGTGGGGACCAGCGCACGACCGCGTGCGCCATAGATCATCAGAACCGATGCCGCAACGACAGTCAGCGCCATCCAGAGCGTGACATTGGTGGGTGTATACCAGCTTATGTCACCGCCGAACAGCGCCTTGACCTCGAACTGGTCCATCGGTCTGATCTCGAAGCCACTGCTTTCATTCGCCACGTCGCTTGTCCCTCTGTTCCGCACTCGCGCTCTGCGAGCTTTCGTTCTCTGCACCGGTCTGGAACTCACGCGCCGAGCGAAGCATCGTCTTCACACCCGCCGCAAACCCCAGCAAGGTCAGCAAAACCAGAAAGATCGGCATGGTTCCAAGCAAGACATCCAGCCCGTATCCCATTGCCGCCCCGATCCCGAGACCCGCAACCATCTCTATCACCATCCGCCAGCCGATCTGGGCCATCGAATGATGGTCTTGCGCAGCCTTGGGCTGTTCCAGCGCGGCTTTGGCCTTTGCGATCCGCTCATCGAGGGCTTTTAGCCGCTCCAGTTCGTCTCGCTCGGTCAAGCCCGCCACCCCGGCTACAAGTTGCGCGCAAGCTATGCAGCAGAGGGCATGGAGTCAAGCTGCTAAACAGAGCGGGTGATCTCCGCTATACCACTGTTTTTATTATCTTTTACTTCACGATCAATTTCCACCAAACGATGTGATAGCGCAAATATGCGCGCGCAGCATATTCAACCAAACAGTTGACCTTTCGCTGCAGGCGGGCAACATGCCATCCATGACCCCTCCCTCCGCCCCCGCGCTCGATCAGGTTTTCATGGCACTGGCCGACCCCACGCGGCGGGCCATTCTGGCGATGCTGCTGGAAGACGACATGGCCGTGACCGATGTCGCAGCACCCTTTTCCATGTCACTCGCGGCGATTTCCAAGCATCTGGGCGTGCTGGTCGAGGCCGGACTCATAAGCCAGGAAAAGCGCGGGCGGCTAAAATGGTGCAAGCTGGAACCCGACGCGCTGCGCGATGCATCGGTCTGGATGCAGGCTTTTGGCCAGTTCGAGCCGATCCATCTGGACGCGTTCGAGCGGTTTCTGGCGCAGGAACTGGGCGCATCCGAGCCGTAGGGTGGTGTGGTTCTGCCCCGAAAGGGGCAGGTTCACCCACCCGGATCAGGCAATCTGCGTGAAAGCGTCGCGCAGGGCTTGTGACCACGCCGCAGACATGGCGGCGAATTCATCGTCATTGGCCTCGATCCGGCGCTTTTCGGTGATGCGCAAGGCATCGGTCTCGATCACGACCATATCCAGCGGCATGCCCACACTCAGGTTCGACCGCAGGGTTGAATCCATCGACAACAAGGCAGCCTTTTTCGCGTCGACCAGCGGCGTATCGACTGTAATGACACGGTCCAGAATAGGCTTGCCGTATTTGTGCTCGCCAATCTGCAGATAGGGCGTGTCCTCGGTCGCTTCGATGAAATTGCCTTCGGGATAGACCAGAAACAGCCGCATCTTGCCGCCGGCACGCTGCCCGGCCACGATCATGGACGCATTCGCCGCCTGCGCCATCCGGTCCATGCGGTCGCGTGTTTCGGCAGTGACAAGCGACAGCATCTCGCCCACGATGGTTGCGACGGTCAGCATGTTCTCGGCCCTCATGATCGAGGTTTCGGGCGTCGCGTCCGGGTCGTCAATCGCCTCTTGCAGACGCGCGAGTGTGGTCTGGGTCACCGACAGGTTCCCGGCGGTCATCATGGCAATGACGCGTTCGCCCGGTTCCTCGAAGGTGAACATCTTGCGATAGGTCGAGATATTGTCCAACCCCGCATTGGTCCTTGTATCCGACAGCAGGACAAGGCCCGCCTTCAGCAGCATCCCCACGCAATAGGTCATCGCGCATTTTCCGATCTTTTGACTGGATGACCAGTGTTAGGGCCGCGCGCATGGGCGCGCAAGAGACTCATTGCTGCTGTGCCTCGATCACGACGCTTACATCCATCGTTTCCTCTGCGCCGCCCAGCACCAGCCCTCTTATGGGGGCCGCGTCCTGCGCATCCAGACCTGACCCAAGGCGGATGTAATGCTCATTCGGGCAGGTTTCGTTCGAGGCATCGAACCCGACCCAGCCAAGGCCCTCGATGAAAACCTCGGCCCAGGCATGGCTGGCCTCATGGGGGGTGCCGTCCTCGGTCGCGTTCAGATAGCCTGATACATAGCGCGCAGGCAGATCTGCCAGATGCGCGCAGGCAATCAACACATGCGTATGGTCCTGACACACGCCCGCGCCTTCGTTCATCGCCTCGGCAGCCGTGGTATGGGCATGGGTCGCGCCGGGAATGTAGGGCAGCGCCTTGTGAACAGCAGAGGCAAGCGCATGGGCGCGGTCCAGCGCAGAGGCCGTTTCCATCCCGGCAAGGGTATCCTCGAACAGTTCGCGGATTGCGCGGTTTGGTTCGGTGCGCGGGGTGTTGCGCATATAGGCGCGCGGCGGCACACGCTCGCGATAGCCGCGCAACACGCCTGCGGTATCCTGCGTCTCGACCGTGCCGCTGACGGTTACCTCGATGGTGCTGGTCAGGTTGCGCAGCGACACGGTCTGGATGTAGTCACCCGCCCCGTCGCGAAACAACGCGCCCATGACAGCGCCCGGCACATCGACGGACCAGTCGATGATCTTCTGCCCTTCGCAGCGCGCGGGCGTCAGGCGCAGGCTCTGGATGATCCCGCCGACCGGGGTCGCGAACTCGTAGCAGGTCTTGTGCAGAACAGTCAGGATCATCGCGCCTCTCCGGTCAGATACTGGTCATGGATGCAATGGCCCAGCCCTGCATTCTCGGAAATCATCCGGGTCAGGAATTCGTGCAAGCCTTCGTCAAACACATCCTCGATCTTGGCCTCTGCCAGTTCACCCAGTAGCTTGCGCGCGATCTCTTGCGCGGGGGTCGAGCGGTCATAGATCCGCGACAGATGGTCCAGATGCTCGTTGACCTCCAGACAGCAGGACAACAGCGAGCGGGGAAATTTGGGGTTCAGGATCAGGAAATGCGCGATCTGCGCCGCGCTGAGTTCGCCGCCATAGGCCCAGCTATACGCCCGGTGCGCCGACAGCGCGCGCAGCAGCGTCGTCCACTGGTAATTGTCCAGCCCCGACCCGACATAGGCCACCGAGGGCAACAGCACATAGTATTTCACGTCCAGCAGACGTGCAGTATTGTCCGCCCGTTCGACCGCATATCCAAGGTTCATGAAGCGGTAGCCGTCATTGCGCAATTGCGTGGCCTCGATCGAGCCCCGGATCAGTGCCGAGGTGCGCAAGGTCCAGTCGGTCAGTTCCGGCACTTCCAGCGAGGACCGCTCACGCCGCGACAGCGCCCTGAGTTCCTGAAAACTGGTATTGATCGCATCCCAGACCTGTGACGTCAGCGCAGTGCGCACAATGCGCGCATTCTCGCGCGCCGCAGAGATGCAACTGGCCACCGAGGACGGATTGTCCTGATCGAAGAACAGGAAGCTTTCGACATTGCGCTGCTTCAGGTCACCATATTTTTCGGTAAAATTCTGCAGGGTGCCCTTGCTTTGCAGGATCGCACTCCATTCGTTGCGATAGCCCCCGCCCGTGTTGGGCATTAGCGCGTTGCGAAAGCCCAGATCCAGCAGGCGGGCCGTGGTTTCGGACCGTTCCAGAAAACGGGCCATCCAGAACAGATTGGCGGCGGTGCGGCTCAGCATTTCATTCCTCCGCGATGACCCAAGTATCCTTGACCCCGCCCCCCTGCGACGAGTTGACCACCAATGACCCTTCGGTCAGCGCCACCCGCGTCAGCCCCCCCGGCACCAGTTCGACATCGCGCCCCACAAGGCAATAGGGCCGCAGATCGACATGGCGGGGGGCGATCCCTTCTTCGACAAAGGTGGGGCAGGTGGACAGCGCAAGCGTGGGCTGGGCGATGTAGTTTGACGGGTTCTCGGCCAGTTTCGCGGCAAATGTCTCGATCGTGGCCTTGTCGGATTTCGGGCCCACCAGCATGCCGTAGCCACCCGAGCCGTGAACCTCTTTCACGACCAGTTCGGCCAGGTTTTCCTGCACATATTTCAGATCGTCAGGCTTGGCGCATTGCCATGTCGGCACGTTCTCCAGCATCGGGGCCTCGCCCAGATAGAAGCGGATCATTTCCGGCACATAGGTATAGATCGCCTTGTCATCGGCCACGCCTGCACCGGGGGCCGAACAGATCGTGACCCCGCCCGAGCGATAGACATTCATCAACCCCGGCACGCCCAGCGCTGAATCGGGGCGGAAGCACAGCGGGTCAAGAAAGGCGTCATCGATCCGGCGATAGATCACATCGACCTTGCGCGGGCCTTGCGTGGTGCGCATCCAGCAGAAATCACCCTCGACGAACAGATCCTGCCCTTCGACCAGTTCGATCCCCATCAGGTCGGCCAGAAAGCTGTGCTCGTAATAGGCCGAATTGAAATGTCCGGGCGTCAGCAGCACCACATTGGGGTCGCGGTCGCATTTCGCAGGCGCGACAGAGGCCAGCGTGCGCTTGAGCATCCGCGCATAATTGTCCACCGGGGCAACGCGGTTTTCCTGAAACAGATGCGGGAACATCCGCATCATGACCTCGCGGTTTTCCAGCATGTAGGACACACCCGAGGGCGTGCGGCAATTGTCTTCCAGCACATAGAACTGATCGCGCCCCGTGCGCACAAGATCGATCCCGACAATATGGCTGAACACCCCCAAGGGCGGACGAAAGCCCGCAACTGCAATCTCATAAGCCTCGTTTCGATAGACCAGATCGGCCGGGATACGGCCCGCGCGGATGATCTCGCCCCGGTCATAAACATCGGACAGAAACGCATTCAGCGCACGGGCGCGCTGCTTGATCCCGCGCTCCAGTCTGCGCCATTCATCCGCGGCAAAGACACGCGGAAACATGTCGAACGGGATCAGCCGGTCAGGGTCGCCCCCTTCGCCATAGACTGCAAATGTGATTCCGTAGCGGCGGAACAGATGCTCGGCCTCGGCCTGTTTCAAGGCGCGGAACTCTGCGGGCATGTTTTGATACCAGCTTTCAAGCATCCGGTAGGGGCCGCGCAAGCCCTTGGCATCATACATTTCGTTAAAGAAGCTCTCGGGCATTGCCGACCTCGTCCAGTTTCATGATCATCAAAGACGGGTCTCGTTGAAATGTAAAGCGCAGGTGGCGGCATTGCACAAAAAACAGGCATGTCACAGGCAGACATCTGATGCCGCGTAACGCGATCTTCA
>SKRW01000271.1 GCA_007118295.1 Paracoccaceae bacterium
AGGTGCACCCGGATTTGCAGCGCATGGTTCACCAGATGGCCGATGATGCGGGCATGCCGCATCCGCGGGTCTATGTCATAAACGAGGACCAGCCCAACGCCTTTGCCACGGGACGCAATCCTGAGAACGCGGCTGTCGCCGCGACCACGGGTTTGCTGCGGCGCATGTCGCGCGAGGAAGTGGCCGCCGTGATGGCGCATGAACTGGCCCATATCCGCAACTATGACACGCTCATCATGACCGTGACCGCGACTTTTGCAGGCGCCATCTCGATGCTGGCCAATTTCGCAATGTTCTTTCGCGGTGGGCGTAATCAGGGCGCGGGCGGGCTGATCGCGGCCCTGCTGGTGATGATCCTTGCGCCGCTGGCCGCAGCCGTCGTTCAGATGGCCATCTCGCGCTCGCGCGAGTATGAGGCCGACCGCGTGGGCGCGGCGATCTGCGGCAATCCCCTCTGGCTGGCCTCGGCGCTGGAGAAAATTCAGGGCTTCGCCTCGCGCATCGACTTTGACCGGGCCGAACAGAACCCCCAGACGGCACATATGTTCATCATCAACCCGCTGCATGTCCACAAGCGCGACAAGCTGTTTTCGACCCACCCCAACACCCAGAACCGGATCGCGGCACTGGTGAAACTGGCGGAGGATAGCGGGGTTTCCAGTGGCAGCAGCAGTGGTGCGCCCCGAACGCGGGCCAATCCCTGGGGGTGACGGTCGCGCCCCTTGGCGGCGCATCCGCGCGCGCCGCTAATGCGGGGTCAGCGGCAGGCGACCTTCGTCTGTCAGCATCCAGACATCGCGCCCCTCGATCACGATTGCGGTCAGAGGGCCGCCATAGGCCGCGCGGCTGTCGATATTGACGCGGTTGCGGTAATGCATGGGCCGTGGAATCGCCGTGTGGCCGTGGACGACCAGACGCCCGTGATCGCGCGTATCACTTAGAAAGGGTTCGCGAATCCAGATCAGGTCATCCTCGATCTGATGGTCCAGCGGCACGCCGGGGCGGATGCCCGCATGCACGAACAGCGCCTCGCCCACCGCATGTGACAGGGGCCGACTGGCCAGAAACGCGAGGTCCGCTTCGGGCACCGCAGCGCGGGCTTGCTCGCGCACGGTGCGCAGATGAAACGCAGTGGGGCGGAACAACCCGTAAGACATCAGCGTTTCGGCTCCGCCCACAACCGGGTGAAGATAGGTGACATCCCCCGACATTTTCGGGTCGCGCCAGTCGGGGGTCGTGATGAACCGTTCGAACAGACGGTCATGGTTGCCCTTCAGCACGACCCATGGCGCACCTGCGGCGATGCCCTCGCGCAGGTAGCGAATGACACCGGCGCTGTCGGGGCCACGATCCACCAGATCCCCCAGATGCACAATCGGCGCGTCGCTGTCGCCACAGGCCAGCCGATCCGCCGCAATCCGCGCATGCGCCGATTGCAGCAGGCTCAACTGACCATGAATATCACCAATGGCATAGCTGCGCATGGGGGTCCCCTGACAGGATTGGATGCCGCGCACGCGGTCAGGCATGCGCGGCTGGTTTCAGGCCGTTTCAAAAACCAGCGGGCGCACCTGCTGGAACAGGCCAGTCTGGCGAAGCTGGTTCAGCACCGGCTCGGGCGCAGGCGCGTCGAGATACAGCAGGGCGATGGCATCCTTGCCCGCCTCGGACCGGCCAAGGGTGAAGTTCGCGATATTCACGCCATTCTCGCCCATGGTCTGACCCAGCGTGCCAATGATGCCGGGCTGGTCCTCGTTGGTGGTGTAAAGCATATGCGCGCCGACTTCGGCATCAATCGTGATACCCTTGATCTGGATGAAACGCGGCTTGCCATCGGAAAAGACTGTGCCCGCAATCGAGCGTTCGCGCGTTGCGGTGACCACAGTCAGCTTGATATAGGCATCGAACACGCCGGATTTTCCTTGCGTCGTGGTCGAGATCTGCACACCGCGTTCACGCGCCAGCACGGGCGCGGACACCATGTTCACATCGGGATTGGTGGCTTTCATGACCCCCGCAATAACCGCGCACCCAAGCGCATCAAGGTTCATCTCGGCGACCTTGCCATCATAGAGGATGTTGATTGCCTTGATCGGCTCGTCGGTCAACTGGCCCGCAAATGCGCCAAGATGCGAGGCGAGCTTGACCCACGGCCCCATGACACGGGCCTCTTCGGCGGTCACGGATGGCATGTTGAGCGCGTTCTGCACGGCCCCCGACAGCAGGTAATCCGACATCTGCTCGGCCACCTGCAGCGCCACGTTTTCCTGCGCCTCATTGGTCGAGGCCCCCAGATGCGGGGTCACCACGACATTGGGCATGCCAAAAAGCGGGCTGTCCGTGGCGGGCTCCACCGCGAACACGTCCAGTGCCGCGCCGGCAACATGCCCGGCTGTCAGCGCCTCGGCCAGTGCCGCTTCGTCAATCAGGCCTCCGCGCGCGCAATTGACGATCCGCACGCCCTTTTTGGTCTTGGCCAGATTTTCGGCTGACAGGATATTGCGGGTCTTGTCGGTCAGCGGCACATGCAGCGTGATGAAATCGGCCCGCGCCAGCAACTCGTCCAGGGTGACCTTGGTCACGCCCATCTTGGTCGCGCGCTCTTCGCTGAGGAACGGGTCATAGGCGATGACCTTCATCTTCAGGCCAAGGGCGCGGTCGCAGACGATCCCGCCGATATTGCCTGCGCCGATTACGCCAAGGGTCTTGTTGAACAACTCGACCCCCATGAAGCGCGATTTCTCCCATTTCCCGGCATGGGTCGAGGCATTGGCCTCGGGGATCTGGCGCGCAACGGCCATCATCAGCGAGATGGCATGTTCCGCCGTCGTGACCGAATTGCCGAAAGGCGTGTTCATGACGATCACCCCCTTTTTCGAAGCTGCGGGGATATCGACATTGTCCACCCCGATGCCTGCGCGGCCCACAACCTTCAGATTGGTTGCCGCATCGAGGATCTTTTCGGTGACCTTGGTGGCCGAGCGGATGGCAAGGCCGTCATACGTGCCGATCACGGCCAACAGCTTGTCCTTGTCCTTGCCGATGGACGGGTCAAAGGTGACATCGATGCCACGGTCGCGGAAAATCTGGACCGCTGTTTCAGAGAGTTTGTCAGAGACGAGAACCTTGGGTGCCATGGGAAGCGGCTCCTGTAAATTTGAGGGGGCGGTGGGTGCAGAGCACCCACCCTACAAGGGGAAAACCGTAGGGTGGGTGCTCTGCACCCACCGTTCGTCAGCCTCAGGCGGCAGCGTTCAGGGCGGCGCGCTCGGCATGATAGGCCCAGTCCAGCCAGTCCATGAGGGCAGCGACATCTGCAGTCTCGACTGTCGCCCCGCACCAGATGCGCAGACCCGCAGGCGCGTCGCGATAGGCCCCGATATCCAGCGCCACGCCTTCCGCCTCCAACCGTTTGGCCACCGATTTGGCGAAACTCGCACCATCGGCAATCGCCGGATCGGTGAATTTCAGGCAGACACTGGTGGTCGAGGCCGTCGCCGGGTCAAAGGCCAGATTGGCGATCCAGTCATGGGCGGCGCAGAATTCCGCGATCACCTGCGCATTGGCATCGCAGCGCGCGATCAGCGCGGGCAGCCCGCCGATGGACCGCGCCCAGTCCAGCGCGACCAGATAATCCTCGACCGCCAGCATCGAGGGCGTGTTGATCGTCTCACCCTTGAAAACACCCTCGATCAGCTTGCCACCCTTGGTCAGACGGAAAATCTTGGGCAGAGGCCATGGCGGCGTATAGCTTTCCAGCCGCTCGACCGCGCGGGGCGACAGGATCAGCATGCCATGCGCGGCCTCGCCGCCCATCACCTTCTGCCAGGAAAAGGTCACCACATCCAGCTTGTCCCAGGGCAGGTCCATCGCAAAGGCTGCCGAGGTCGCGTCGCAGATCGTCAGCCCCGCGCGATCCACCGGGATCATGTCGCCATGCGGCATCCGCACCCCCGAGGTGGTGCCATTCCAGGTAAACACGACATCCGTGTCGTAATCGACACCTGCCATATCGACGATCTGGCCATACTCGGCGGTCTTGACCTCGGCATCCAGTTTCAACTGCTTGACAGCATCGGTCACCCAGCCCGCGCCGAAACTCTCCCAAGCGACCATGGTGGTCTTGCGCGCGCCCAGCAGCGACCACATTGCCATCTCGACCGCGCCCGTATCGGACGCAGGCACAATCGCGATACGGTAGTCATCCGGCACGCCAAGGATCTCGCGCGTGCCGTCAATGGCCGCTTTCAGCTTGCCCTTGCCGACTGCCGCACGATGCGACCGGCCCAATGGCGCGTCCGACAACAGATCCAGCGAATAATGGGGAAACTTGGCACAAGGGCCCGAAGAAAAGCGCGGATTGACCGGGCGCCTGGCCGGTTTTGCGGTCGTAGTCATGGTATCCTTCCAGATATATGCCCTTCGTTGGGGAAGGGTGTCCCGCTGCCGCCATTACGCCCCAATCGAGGCTGGCGCAAGCGGGATTTTTGCCCTAGAGCGCCGCTTGACCGCGCAAAAACGACGCATGCCCAGCCAAGGAGCCGCCCGATGTATGTTGCCACACTCCTCGTGAACCCTGCCACGCCCGCACTGGACGCCGACACGATCGAGGCGCTGCGCAGCGCGTGGGGCGGGGGCGAGGCGGTCTGGCTCAATCCCGGTATCGCCGCCGAATTTTCCCTGCCCACCATCCCTGACAATCGCTGGCAGGTCTGGGCCGATCTGCAGCCGCGCGGCATCGACCTTGCCGTGCAGCCTGCCGAAAATCGCCGCAAACGCATGCTGCTGGCCGATATGGACAGCACCATGATCGCGCAGGAATGCATTGACGAACTGGCCGACGAGGCGGGCGTCGGTGCCCATGTCGCGGCGATCACTGCCCGCGCCATGAATGGCGAACTGGATTTCGAAGCCGCGTTGCGCGAACGCGTTGCGCTTCTGCGCGGGCTGGCCGAGGGCGTGATCGGGCATGTCGTCGCCAGGCGCATCACCTACACCCCCGGCGGGCGCGAACTGGTCGCTACCATGCAGGCCAATGGCGGCTATGCAGCCCTTGTGTCGGGCGGGTTCACGGCCTTTACCAGCCATGTTGCGCGGGCGCTGTGCTTTGACGAACACCGCGCGAATCTGCTGGACATCGCAGACGGCACGCTGACCGGGACCGTGGCCGAACCGATCCTTGGCCGCGAGGCCAAGGTCACAGCCCTGGACGAGATCACCGCGCGGCTGGGGATCACCCCGGCGGATGTGATCGCCGTGGGCGATGGTGCCAATGATCTGGGCATGCTGGCGCGTGCAGGTGCCGGGGTGGCGCTGCATGCAAAACCTGTGGTCGCGGCGCAATGCGATCTGCGCATCAACCATGGCGACCTGACTGCCCTGCTCTATCTGCAAGGTTACAGCGCCGCAGAATTTGCGCCCATTTCCTGAACATGTGACATTTTTTCGCATCGTCCCCGTGGCAGGCGCGTCCGGGATATGCCATGATCGCTCCTATCGACGCGGTGCCGCGGCACCGTGCATTGGAACAGGGGAAAACCATGCCGATCCGAAACCGATTTGCCGAACTCTTGCCCGAAATCACCGCCTGGCGGCAGGACTTGCACGCCCATCCCGAACTCCTGTTCGACTGCCATCGCACAGCGGGTGTCGTGGCCGAAAAACTGCGCGAATTTGGCTGCGATGAGGTGGTCGAAGGCATCGGGCGGACGGGTGTTGTCGGGGTGATAAAGGGCAAATCGACCGCATCGGGCCGCGTGGTGGGGCTGCGCGCCGATATGGACGCGCTGCCGATCTACGAGGCGACGGGCCTTGACTATGCCTCGAAAGAGGCGGGCAAGATGCATGCCTGCGGCCATGATGGCCATACGGCCATGCTGCTGGGCGCGGCCAAGTATCTGTCCGAGACACGCAATTTCGACGGCACGGTCGTGGTGATCTTCCAACCCGCCGAAGAAGGCGGCGGCGGCGGCGACGAGATGTGCCGCGATGGCATGATGGACCGTTTCGGGATCAACGAGGTGTATGGCATGCATAACTGGCCGGGCCATGAGGCGGGTAGTTTCGCCATCCGTCCCGGCGCGTTCTTTGCCGCCACCGACCAGTTCGAGATCAAGGTCGAGGGCAAGGGCGGTCATGCGGCCAAACCGCACCAGACCATCGACACGACAGTTGTCACGGCGCATCTGGTCGTGGCCATGCAGACCATTGTCAGCCGCAACACCGATCCGACAAAAGAGGCCGTTGTCTCGGTCACGTCCTTTGTCACCGAATCGCAGGCCTTCAATGTGATCCCGCAGCATGTGACCCTGCGCGGGACCGTGCGGACCATGGACCCCGAAATCCGCAATCTGGCCGAAACCCGGATCAAGGCGCTGGCCGAACACATGACCGCCGCCCATGGTGCACAGGCGCAGGTCGATTACCGGCGTGGCTATCCTGTCATGGTCAATTCCGAGACCGAGACCGAACATGCCATCGCCGCCGCGCGCGCAGTGTCAGGCGATTGCGCCACGGCCCCGCTGGTCATGGGCGGCGAGGATTTCGCCTATATGCTCGAAGAGCGCCCCGGCGCCTACATCCTTGTCGGAAATGGCGACACGGCGGATGTTCATCACCCGCAGTATAATTTCAACGATTCGGCCATTCCGGCGGGCTGCAGTTTCTGGGTTGAACTGGCCGAGCAGCGCCTGTCTGCCGCCTGATCCCGGCCACAGGGGATGAAACACGAAAGCCCCGGCGCAAGCCGGGGCTTTCATTATCTGGCAAGGCCGGTTTTTCCGATCAGCGGCAAGGTGCCTCATAGCCGGTGCCATCAGCCCTGCGATGGTAGCAAGTGCCAGTGCGCGGGTCCTGAACCAGCATTGTGCCTGCAGCAGCCCCGGCAACGGCGCCAAGAATCCGCCAGTTGGTGCCGCCGCCCAGCAGTGTGGCAGCGGCCAGCCCGGTTGCCGCACCGGCGGCGCCCCCGGCGATATTGCGCTCGGTCTGGGTCATCTGGCATCCTGACAGCGCCAGCACGGCGGCAAGGATGGTGGCAGGGAAAAGTTTTGTCATCTGTACTCCTTCCGGTCACGGACCGGTGATTGTTTGATGTTGACAGATTAACAGATTTTTGAGGCCTGTCACTGATCTGTGGTCAAATGAGCGCAAATCCACCGATCACGCTTTGCTGACCAGTAACACCCCGCAGGCCCTGTTTTTGCGCCGCTACGGGCCACGGCGGCATCATCAGATGGTCTGTCGGGTGCGGGCTTTGACCCGTCATGCCTGTGACAACCTGCGTTCTGCACCCGTCCTTTGGGACGATCGCCCCGAACCGGCCTGCGTTGCAAATGGGTCTGGTCATTGGCTGCACGCGAACACTGCACAGGTCTTTTCGCGCCCTGCGCTGCATCCTGCGCGTCAGGACCGTGGAACAACGCGCAACACCAGTGACTTGGGAAGGGCCGCAATCTCGACCCGCAACCCCTGCGCCTCCAGCTCTGTGACTGCCAGTGCGAATTGTACGCGCGCTGCGGGAACCGCCGTGTCGGATGCCGATGTCAGAAGAATGCGCCACATGGCGTCATCCAGTGCAACGCGATCTGCACTGGCGGTCAGTTCCACCCCGCCCGCGCCATCCTGCACGACAAGGTCGCCCCCCCATGGGATGCCGGTCTCAAGGCAGAGCAGCAGCAGGAACAGCAGTTTCGCCTGCCTGCGCGTCAGGTCGGCCTTGGTGTTCCAAGCATAGCGCAACCTGCCATGCGTGTTCAGCGCCTCCAGAATCGAGCGGATCTCGCCCTGTCCGATAAGGTGCCCGTCGCCCACAGGGCCAAAGGCCAACCGATAGAGCCGCAGGCGCGTATTCGCATGCGCCACGCTCTGCATGACCAGCGCCATCTCTGGCCCTGCCGCCTGTTGAGAGAGTTGCAGCAATTCCAGCCCATTGCTGATTGCGCCCATCGGGCTGACCAGATCATGGCAGATGCGCGACGCAACCATCGCTGCCAGTGTCTCTTGCGCGATTGTGCTTTGCGCTGAGGCCCCGGTCCCTGTATTCAACGCGGCATGAGCCATCTTATCCTCGCCCCCGGCATGTTCGTCCGCCACCCTCAAAACTCCGACTGGGGGGTTGGACAGGTGCAATCCCGAATTGGGGACCTTGTGACGGTAAATTTCGCAGATGCCGGTAAAAAGGTCATTAATGCCTCGCAAAGCCCGCTGGTTTTGGTTGTGGACGCGGGACGGTAAGGTCGCACAGCCAATGCGTGCAATCAAGGCTGGATCAGGAAACTTGTTGAATTCGCTCAGAAAGGGGAGGATGCAGGCGTGAACCTGAGCCAAGATCGCACCGCTGTCACTGTCCCGGATCCCGCAAAGCCCGCCCCCCGCGACGCCGCACTCAGTGTGCGTCTGGCACGCGATGCGCAGGATCTGCGCGCGGCGCAGGCCCTGCGCTACCGGGTGTTCATCGAGGAAATGGGCGGCACGGGTCCATTGGTGGATCATCAGGCGCGGTTGGAACGGGATGCGTTCGATCCGGCCTTTGATCATTTGCTTCTGGTCGATGACCGCCGCGATCCGTGTCAGGGCAACCACGTTGTCGGGGCCTATCGTCTGTTGCCCGACACCGGCGTGGCGCAGGCGGGGCAGTTCTATTGCGATGATGAATTCGACCTTGCGCCGCTGCGCGCCTCGGGGCGGCGATTGTTGGAATTGGGCAGGTCATGCATCGATCCAGCCTATCGCGGCGGGGTCGGAATGTTGCAGATGTGGCAGGGGCTGGCGGAATATGCCCTCGCCCGCGAGATCGGGATTCTGTTCGGTGCGGCCAGTTTTCGCGGCACTGACCCGCAGGACTGGCACCAACCCCTCTCATGGCTGCATCACCATCACCTTGCGCCAGAGGGGTTGCGTGCGCGCGCCCGGCAGGGCGGGCAGCCGGTGCCGCTATCGGCCAGTGCGCTTGACCGGCGGCAGGCAATGGCGCAGATGCCCTCGCTGATCAAGGCCTATCTGCGGCTGGGCGGGGTTGTCGGCGAGGGCGTATTTGTCGATCACGCCTTTCGTACCACCGATATCTGCATCATCCTCGATACGCAGGCGCTGTCGGGGTCGGCCCGTGCCTTTGCGCAGCGGGCGGGTGTCGCGCGGTGATCTGGACATCCGACACGCCCCCGCCCGAAGCCGGGAACCCGCCGGGCGCATGGCCGCGTATCCTTCTGCGCGGGCTGGCACTGGCGTTGGTCTTTGCGCTGGGGCTGGCGCTGCATTTCCTGCTACGGCTGATCGAGCGCCCCATTGCAGGCGCGCGTCGCCCGGCCAGTGGCCGTCTGGTGCAGATCGTCTGCGTGCTGGTGCTTCGTATCCTGCGACTGCGCGTGCAGGTCACCGGCCAGCCGATGGATAGCGCGGGTGCCATGGTGGGCAATCACATCTCGTGGCTGGACATTCTGACGTTGCACGCGGTTTGTCCGGTCGCCTTCGTGTCCAAGGCCGAGGTCGCGGGCTGGCCCGGCATCGGATTGCTGGCGCGGGTGACGGGCACGGTTTTCATCCGGCGCGACCGGCGTGAGGCCCGCGCCCAGACTGACCTCTTCGGTACACGCCTGCGTGCAGGCCAGCGGTTGATGTTCTTCCCCGAAGGCACCAGTTCGGACGGTCAGCGCGTGCTGCCCTTCAAGACCACGCTGTTTCAGGCATTCCTTGCGCCGGAATTGCGCACGCGCCTGAACCTGCAGCCTGTCAGCCTGCGCTATCATGCGCCCGAGGGCGCGGACCCGCG
>SKRW01000250.1 GCA_007118295.1 Paracoccaceae bacterium
CAGTCGCCATACCGGACTGGTTCTGGCCCCTTGCGGCCGCCAAGCTCGCGCGGCAGCGCGGCTGCGCCTTGCGCCGCGCGCCTGGCATCGGCTTCGGCCAGCGCGCGCTGCGCTGCCAGCGGCAGACCAGCGCGGCGTTCGGCCTCGGTTGGTGCATCCCCGGCCAGTTCGGGAGAGTCGGGCGTATCGGTCATGGGGGCATCCCTTGTCATCTCGCTTGCCCCTGATATACGCCGCATTGACCCATCGACAACAGGGCTGTGTTCATGTCCCCAAATCCGTCGCTTGCCCCGCGCGCCGCCGCGCTCGGCCTGATCCAGTCCGTGCTGACCGAAGGCCGCGCGTTGTCCGATGTGTTGCAAAACCCGCCACCGGGTTTTGCCGCCTTGGCCCCTGACGGGCGGGCGCGGGCGCAGCGGCTGGCGCTGGACACGTTTCGCCATGCGGGACGGGCCGATCATCATCTGCGCGGCCCCTTGCGCAAGACCCCGCCAGAGCCTGTCCACTGGGTGATGCGGCTTGCGCTGATTGAAATCCATGTGGCGGGACAGGCGGCGCATGGTGTGATCCATGATGCTGTGGAACTGACGCGCGCCTTGGGCTATCCGAAATTCGCTGGGCTGACGAATGCGGTGTTGCGCAAGCTGGCCGAAGGGCTGGACTGGCAGGCCGCCCCGCCCCCCCGCCTGCCGGGATGGCTGCGCGGTGCCTTGCAGAACGCCTATGGCGCGCAGGGGACAGCCGCAATCGAGGCCGCGCATCTGCGCCCCGCGCCGCTGGACCTGACCTTGCGCGGCCCGCGCCCCGATGGGCTCGAAGGCACGCTCTTGCCCACGGGCAGCCTGCGTCTGGACCTGCCGGGTCAGATCAGTGCGCTGCCTGGCTATGCCGAGGGCGCATGGTGGGTGCAGGATGCCGCCGCAGCCCTGCCTGCGCGCTTGTTGGCGGATATGCCGGGCGCGCGCGTGCTGGACCTGTGCGCGGCACCGGGCGGCAAGGCAATGCAGCTTGCGGCGATGGGCGCGTTTGTGACAGCGCTGGACATCTCGGCGGCACGGATGGTGCGGCTGCGCGAAAATCTGGCCCGCACGGGGTTGACGGCGGAACTGGTGGTGGCCGACGCGCTGGAATGGCGCCCTGATGCCGCGTTTGACGCGATCCTGCTGGATGCGCCCTGTTCCGCGACCGGGACGATTCGTCGCCACCCCGAATTGCCATGGCTGCGCGCGCGTGAAGAAGTGACCGCCCTGCGCGCGCTTCAGTCCGCGCTGCTTGACCGGGTGCTGGACCCTGCGCACGGGCTTCTGCGCCCCGGTGGCCGGGTGGTGTATTGCACCTGTTCGCTCTTGCCCGCCGAGGGCGAAGACCAGATCCGCGCCGCGGCGACCCGTCACAGGTTCCGTCTGTTGCCTGCGGATATTCCGGGTGTGCCGTCGCCTTGGGTCAACACCGATGGCAGCCTGCGCACGCGTTCTGACTATTGGGCCGAGCACGGTGGCATTGACGGGTTTTTCATCGCATCAATGCAACATCTGGCCTGAAATCGGTACCTGGTTCCATCGCAAGGGCACACCAACAGATGACAGTTCTGGATGCGCTGTTTACAGAGGGCGCAGAACGCCCGTTGCCGGGGCGTGACAAGGCGCAGGAACAAGGTCGAGGTCATTGTGAGTGAAGCGCGCGCGTCGGGGGCGCACCCCGTCAGTTTGATCGACCGGTTGCTGGCGCGCTGGCTGTCCGTGCGTCAGGCCCCGTTGGCGCTGACCTCGCAGCCCGAGCCGCGCATGGTTGGTCAATTCGCGCGTGGTCAGCAGATGCTCGCAGGCAATTACCTGATGTCGGGCGAGTTGTGCGTGTCGCAAGGCGCGGTGCCGTTCGAGGCGAAAAGTGTGGCGGCGCAGGATAGCCTGCACGGGTTCGTCTGGCTGGATGATCTGGCCGCGGTCGGCACGGCGCGCGCACGCGGGCTTGCACAGGCGGGCCTGCAGGACTGGCTCGCCCGCTATGGCCGCGGCGGTGGCCCCGGCTGGACGCCCGGATTGGTGGGCCGCCGTCTGATCCGCTGGATCGCACATGCCGTGTTCCTGATGCAGGGGCTGGATGCCCGCGGGCAGGCGCGGTTTCTGGGCGCGCTGGCGCAGCATGCAGGCGTGCTGGAGCGCCGCGCATGGCGCGCGGCACCGGGTCTGCCGCGGATCGAGGCGCAGGTCGGGCTGCTTTTTGCGACGCTTTCGCTGGAAGGGCTGGGCGGGCGTGTTGCGCAGGCAAGTGCCGGGGTGCTGGCCGCCGCCGAACAGCAGATTGGCGATGATGGTGGCATCAGGACACGCAATCCCGAGGATCTGTTGCAGATTTTCGAGTTGCTGACATGGGCAGCACAGGCGCTGGCCGATCATGACCGCCCGATCGGCGCGCGGCTGGGCGAGTTGCTGGACCGGGTGGCCGATGCGCTACGCGTGCTGCGCCATGCCGATGGCGGATTGGTGCGCTTTCATGGCGGTGGGCGCGGAGCCGAGGGGGTGCTGGCTTCGGCGCTGGCGCTGCATGACCAGTTGCGCCCGCGCCAGATGCGCGCGCCGGGGGATCTGGCAATGGGCTATGCGCGGCTGGCCGCCGGGCGCTGCACTGTCATCATCGACGCCGCACCTCCCCCGCTGAAGGCCGCGCCCGCAAGTGCCCATGCCGCCACGCTGGCGTTCGAGTTGACTTCGAATCGTCGTCCCCTGATCGTGTCTTGCGGGGATGGGCGCACTTTCGGGACGGACTGGCACCGCGCCAGCCGTGCGACGGCCTCGCATTCGACGCTGGCCTTTGACGGCTATTCTTCGGCCCGGTTTGCCACCATGCGCAAGTCGCGGCTGGAACTGGCCGATGGCCCGCGCAATGTCGGGCTGGAATTTCGGCACGCCCCCCATGCCCGCGCCGTTGCGCTAAGCCATGATGGGTATGTGTCCACCCACGGTCTGGAACATCTGCGCTATCTCGACCTGTCGGCGGATGGGCGCGTGCTGGCGGGCGAAGATGTGCTTCTGGCCACCACCCGGTCCGAGAAGCGCCGTTTTGAAGAGGTGCTGGCGCGCACAGGTGGGGCAGGGGCCCCGTTTGCACTGCGGTTTCACCTGCACCCCGAAGCCGAGCCGTCGCTGGACATGAACGGCACCGCTGTTTCGATCGCGCTGCGCTCGGGCGAGATCTGGGTGTTCCGCGCATCCGGCCTGCAGGTTGCGCTGGCCCCTTCGGTCTATCTTGAGAAAGGCCGCCTGAAACCGCGCCCGACCCAACAGATCGTGTTGTCCTCGCGCGTCCGAGACTATACCAGCCAGATCAACTGGAGTCTGGCCAAGGCACACGGCACATCTGCTGCCATTCGTGACCTTGTGCAGGACGAACCGCTGGCCGTGCCCGATCTTTAAGACCCGCAAGCTCAAGGACCCTGCAATGACCGACCTCGCCCCGCTGAAACGCGCCCTGATCTCTGTTTCGGACAAGACCGGTTTGATTGATCTGGCCAAGGCGCTGGCCGCGCGCAATGTGGCGCTGGTCTCGACTGGCGGAACCGCGCGCGCGTTGCGCGAGGCGGGCTTGAAGGTGTCGGATGTGGCCGATCTGACCGGCTTTCCCGAAATGATGGATGGCCGCGTCAAGACGTTGCACCCGGTGGTGCATGGCGGCTTGCTGGCGTTGCGCGATAACGAGGCGCATACTGGCGCGATGACCGCGCATGGTATCGCGCCCATCGATCTGCTGGTGGTCAATCTCTATCCGTTCGAGGCGACAGTGGCGCGCGGTGCCGACTATGCCGAAGCGGTCGATAATATCGACATTGGCGGCCCTGCAATGATCCGTGCCGCTGCCAAGAACCATGCGTTTGTCACTGTCGTGACCGACCCGCAGGATTACATCCCGCTGCTGTCGGAACTGGACGCGCAAGAGGGGCGCACGCGGCTGGCCTTTCGCCAGACGCTCGCTCAGCGTGCCTATGCGCGGACTGCCGCCTATGATGCGGCTGTGTCCACATGGATGGCGGGCGCGATTGGTGACGCGGCCCCGCGCAGGCGGGCGTTTGCCGGCACTTTGGCCCAGACGCTGCGCTATGGCGAAAACCCGCATCAGCAGGCCGCCTTCTACCGCGATGGCTCGGACCGGCCCGGCGTGGCCAACGCCACCCAGCATCAGGGCAAGGAGTTGAGCTATAACAATATCAACGACACCGATGCCGCGTTTGAACTCGTCTCGGAATTCCTGCCTGCGGATGGCCCGGCCTGTGCGATCATCAAGCACGCCAATCCCTGCGGGGTCGCGCGCGGGGCGACCTTGGCCGAAGCCTATGCGCGCGCTTATGATTGTGACCGCACATCGGCCTTTGGCGGCATCATCGCGCTCAACACACGGCTGGATCTGGAAACCGCACAGGCGATCACAGGTATCTTTACCGAAGTGGTGATTGCGCCGGGGGCCAATGAAGATGCCATCGCACATTTCGCCACCAAGAAGAACCTGCGCCTGCTGACCACCAAGGGGTTGGCCAATCCGGCGCTGCCGGGGATGGCATGGAAACAGGTGGCGGGCGGGTTTCTGGTGCAGGACCGCGACAATGGCATGATCGCGCGACAGGACCTGCGCGTCGTCAGCAGGCGCGCGCCCAGTGATGCCGAACTGGACGATCTGCTATTTGCGTGGAAGGTCGCCAAGCATGTGAAATCGAATGCCATTGTCTATGTCCGCGATCAGGCGACTGTCGGCGTTGGGGCCGGTCAGATGAGCCGGGTCGATTCGACACGGATCGCAGCGCAGAAAGCGCGCGACATGGCGGATGTGCTGGGGCTGGAGGCGGCGCTGACGCATGGGTCTGTCGTGGCGTCGGATGCGTTCTTTCCCTTTGCCGACGGGTTGCTGTCGGCTGCCGAGGCAGGTGCCACAGCCGTCATCCAGCCCGGCGGTTCGATGCGCGATGACGAGGTGATCGCGGCGGCAGATGCGGCAGGGCTGGCCATGGTCTTTACTGGTCAGCGTCATTTCCGGCACTAGGGGGCAGATCATGCGGGTTGCCATCGGGGCCATCATTCTGACAGCCGTGATCGATCAGGCCAGCAAATGGGCCGTGATTGACCGCATGGCACTGGACCAGCGCCTGTATGTGCCAGTGTTCGACCCCTATCTGAATTTTGTGATGGCATGGAATACCGGCATCAATTTCGGTCTGTTCGGGTCGGACAGTGACGTGATGCGCTATATCCTGATCGCGGTTGCCGTGGCGATCTGCGGCTTTGTCTGGGTCTGGGTGCGCCGCGAGGGGGCAGGGCGCTGGATGCAGCTTGGTGCGGGTCTGCTGATTGGCGGGGCGCTGGGCAATGTGATCGACCGGGTGCGCTGGGGTGCTGTGGCGGATTTCATCAACATGTCTTGTTGCGGGATCAGAAATCCGTATTCTTTCAACATTGCAGATGCCGCGATCTTTGCAGGGGCCTTTTTGCTGATTGTGTTTTCCGGGCGTAACCGTCAGACAGATCAGAACGAGTGAATTCCTGCGCGCGGGTGGCACGAGGGCGTGACGTGCGCGCTGTGATGCGTTAAGAGCGACGCATGAGGGACAGAAGGTAAGGGGGTCTCGATGGCAATCCGGCAGATGATCTTCGCCATGATGGGTGGCGCGATGCTGGGCTTGGGCGCCTGCTCGAACCCGGATGATCCTATCCTTATGCACGCTGCCAGCGAAAACCGCGGCCCCGATGAATTCAGCATCGTGCCGACCCGGCCCTTGCAGATGCCTTCCAGCCTGACCGAATTGCCCCCCCCGAATCCGGGCGGTGTCAACCGTGTGGACCCACAGCCGCGCGCCGATATTGCCGTGGCGATGGGGGGCAGCGCAGCCGCAGCGACCGCCCCTGGCGCAGTCGATGGCGGCATCGTGAACCATGTCAGTCGTTTCGGACGCGACGCGGGCATCCGTGACCAGTTGGCGGTCGAGGATCTGGAGCATCGCCGCCGCAACCGTGGCCGTGTGCTGGAACGTCTGTTCTCGGTCAATGTCTATCACAACGCCTATCAGTTCATGTGGCTGGACAAATATGCGGAACTGGAACGCTGGCGTCGTGCCGGTGTCCGCACGCCTTCGGCACCGCCGCCTGCAAACTGACCTTCGCGCGCAGTGCGGCTTTGACTCTGTCTTTTCAGGTGATCTGGGCTATCCTATCCGTGTCGGCATTCCGCCGATTGGGAGGAGAACCATGTTGAAACACGTCCTTTTTGCAGGGGCCCTTGTATTCGCGACCGCGCCCGGCTGGGCCAATGGCCAGAGCCATGGCCACGACCATGGCGAGGTGGAACGCACCTCCTCACCCGACGGGGCATCGGTCTATTTCATCACCCCTGCCGATGGCGAGACAGTCTCGAATCCGGTCACATTCCGCTTTGGGGCGCGCGGGATCGGCGTTGCGCCCGCCGGGGCGAACTGGCCCGATACGGGGCACCACCATATGCTGATCAATATCGACCCCGCCGATGTCGATCTGAACGAGCCGTTCCCGTTCGATGAGCAGAACCTGCATTTTGGTGGTGGTCAGACCGAGGTCACGCTCGAACTGCCCGCTGGCACCCATACCTTTGTCCTGATCATGGCAGATGATTTCCACGTCCCGCATGATCCGCCCCTGATCTCGGAAGTCATTACAGTAACGGTCGAATAGTCACAGCGGGTGCCGGGCCAGCCCCGGCACTTGTTCTCGCGGGACCACACAGTTGCGTGCACCTCGCTTGAAACTGTCCCTGCACAGGGTAGGTTTGGCCAAACATATCCCGGAGGTTCCATGTTCGCGCGCAATCTGTCTCTTGCTGCCCTGTTGTCCCTCGCCCTGCTACGCCCCGCCCATGCCGAACCCGTGACGCACACGGTCCTCGACAACGGTCTGGAAGTTGTCGTGATAGAGGATCGTCGCGCGCCGGTTGTGGTCAATATGGTCTGGTACCGGGTCGGGGCCGCCGATGAACCGCCGGGCCAGTCGGGGATCGCGCATTTTCTGGAACACCTGATGTTCAAGGGCACCGACAGCATGGCGCCGGGCGAATTCTCCGCCGTGGTCGAGGCCAATGGCGGGCGCGACAATGCGTTTACCTCTTGGGATTACACAGGGTATTTCCAGCGCGTGGCATCCGACCGGCTGGATCTGATGATGCAGATGGAAGCGGACCGCATGGTCAACCTGTCCTTCACCGATGCCGAATGGCTGCCCGAACGCGATGTCATCCTTGAAGAGCGCAGCCAGGTTCTGGAATCGCGCGCAGGCGCGCAATTCAACGAAGCGATGCTTGCGACCCTCTACAAGGCGCACCCTTACGGTATTCCGATTATCGGCTGGCGGCATGAGATGGCGGGCCTGACCGATCAGATGGCGATGGATTTCTACCATGCCCATTATGGCCCGAATAACGCGATTGTCGTGATCGCGGGCGATGTGGATACGGACGAGGCACTCGACAAGGTGACCCGATATTTCGGGGATATTCCAGCCAATCCGGCCATTCGCGAAGCCTCTCGCCCGTCCGAACCGCCCCATCTGGCCGAACGCCGCCTGACATTCGAGGATGCGCGCGTGGGTACGCCTTTCGTCAACCGCCTGTATCTGGCCCCGGTGCGCCGTGCGGGTGACCAGTCCGAGGCCGCAGCCCTGCAAATGCTCGCAGCCCTGCTTGGCGGCAGTTCCGCCACCTCGGTGCTGGAACGCCAACTGAATTTCGAGGAAGGCATCGCCCTGTCGGCATGGGCCAGCTATAACGGGATGGCGCGGGATTACGGCATGTTCAACCTCGGGATCGCGCCAGTGGATGGCGTGTCGCTGCCAGACGCCGAAGCCGCGCTGGACCGTGTCGTGGCCGAGTTTCTGGAAGAGGGCGTTGATCCTGCCCAGTTCGAGCGCGTGCGCCGACAGGTGCGGGCCTCCGAGATTTTCGGCCTTGATGACACGCAGGGTCGCGCGCGCCAGTATGGTGTTGCCCTCAGCATCGGGCTGACCATTGACGATGTGACCGGCTGGATCGACGCATTGGAAGCCGTGACCCCGGAAGATGTGATTGCCGCAGGCCAGATGTTGCTGGACCGGCGCGCCTCTGTCACCGGCTTTCTGACCCACCCTTCGGACGCGGACACAGCGGAGTTGAGCCAATGAAACGTCTGATCACACTATTTTTTCTGATCGCCGCCCCGCTGCGCGCCGAAGTTGACATCACGCCTGTCACGTCGCCCTCTGGCCTGAATGCTTGGCTGGTCGAGGAGCGGTCGATCCCCTTTGTCTCGCTGGAGTTGATCTTTGCGGGCGGGGCCACGGTAGAGCCTGACGAACAGGCGGGGGTTGTCAGTCTGATGACATCGCTGCTGGACGAAGGGGCAGGCGAGCTTGATGCGCAGGCCTACGCCACCCGCACCGAAGAACTTGCCGCGCGGCTGCGGTTCGAGTCCGGACGCGACACCGTGACAGTTTCGGCCCGCTTTCTGACCGAAGATGCCGACGCCGTCATTGACCACCTGCGCCTTGCCCTGACTGAACCGCGCTTTGATGAGGATGCCATTGCGCGCGTGCGCGGTCAGATGCTGGCGAAACTGCGCCGCGATGCGCTGGACCCCAACACTTTGGCCTCGCGCGCCTTTGCCCGCGCGGCGTTTGACGGGCACCCCTATGCGCGCGAGGTTGATGGCACGCTGGAAACGGTCGCCGCGCTGGACCGTGACGCGTTGGTGAACGCCCATCAGGGCGCGATTGCGCGCGACCGGGTCTATATTGGCGCAGCGGGCGATATCGACGCCGAGAGTCTGGGGGAATTGATCGACCGGTTGTTTGACAGTATCCCGGATGAGGGCGCGCCGATGCCGGAACCGGTTGCTTTTCAGGCCGATGCCGGGCTTGACATCATCCCCTTCGACGGGCCGCAATCGGTGGTCGCTTTTGGCCATGCGGGCATCGCCCGCGACGACCCCGAGTTTCTGACCGCTTTTGTTGTAAATGAGATATTCGGCGGGGGGCGCTTTGGCACCCGCCTGATGCGGACCCTGCGCGAAGAGCGTGGCCTAACATACGGTATTGGTTCATTTCTGTCATCCGGGCTGTTGGGGCATAGCTATCAGGGCCGGTTGTCCACGGATAACGCCAATGTTGAGATTGTGCTGGACCTGTTGCGCGAGGAATGGGCAAAGATCGCCCGTGATGGCGTGACCGAGCAGGAGTTGGAGCGTATTGTCACCTATCTGACCGGGGCCTACCCGCTGCGCTTTGACGGCAATTCCTCCATCGCGTCGATCATGGCATCGATGCAGTATCAGGGCTTTGACGTTGATTATGTCAATGTTCGCAATGACATGATCCGCGCGTTGACACTGGATGAGGTCAATGACCTGGCCGCGCGCCTGTTCGACCCCGAGGCACTGGTTTTTGTCGTGGTCGGGCAGCCGGTCGGGCTGAACTGACGCTTGGCAGTGACCGGCAGGGCGTGCTATATGCGGTAGCATGAATGCACCTGACCGCAAGATACGCCCGGAAATCCGGCAACTGGACGAGGCCGCTGTCAACCGCATCGCCGCAGGCGAGGTGGTCGAGCGGCCCGCCTCTGCTGTCAAGGAACTCGCGGAAAACGCGCTTGATGCAGGGGCGCGGCGTATCGACATCGCCTATTCCGATGGTGGCAAGACCCTGATCCGTGTGCGCGATGATGGCCACGGCATGGGGCCGGAGGATCTGCCATTGGCGCTGACGCGGCATGCGACCTCGAAAATTGATGG
>SKRW01000261.1 GCA_007118295.1 Paracoccaceae bacterium
GCATCATAACCGGGCAGTAAAACCGGCAAAACCCGAATTTACATATTTTTTGTTGACGAAATGCCGACATAATGTCAACGATTAATCTGCACCGCTCATCACTGGTGCCAGAACAGGGAGTTGAAAAATGACACTTCGCTTCGCATTGGCTGGGGCTGCAGTGGCACTGGCCACATCACCCGCCCTCGCCCAAACCGCCTGGGACATGCCCACGCCTTACGGCGACGCCGTGTTCCATACACAAAATATCATGTCCTTTGCAGATGAAGTGCGCGCGGCAACCGACGGTTCGGTCGATATTACCGTTCATTCGGCCGGGTCACTGTTTGCACATGGGCAGATCAAGGACTCGGTGCGGCGCGGGCTTGCGCCAATCGGTGAAATCCTAATGTCGCAACTGGTCAATGAAAACCCCGTCTTTGGCGTGGACAGCATCCCGTTTCTTGCGGCCAGCTATGACGAGGCCGAAGCCCTCTGGGCCGCATCGCGGGCCGCAGTGTCCGATGCGCTGGAGGCACAGGGCCTGACGCTGCTGTTTTCTGTCCCGTGGCCGGGGCAATCGCTGTTCCTGCGCGAAGAAGTCACCGACCCTGCCCAGCTTCAGGGTGTGTCATTCCGCGCCTATAACAACGCAACCGAGCGCATGGCGCAATTGCTGGGCATGATCCCCACGCAAGTGGAAGCAGGCGACATCCCGACCGCGTTCAGCACAGGGCGCGTGGCATCGATGATCACCTCGCCCTCGACCGGGGTATCATCACAGGCCTGGGACTATACCAGCCATTACATTGACGTGCAGGCATGGCTGCCCAAGAACATGGTTTTCGTGAACGCATCGGCGCTTGCGTCGCTGACGGATGAAGAGCGTGCGGCGGTTCTGGCCGCGGCCGAAGCTGCCGAAGCCCGTGGCTGGGAAATGTCGCGCGCTGAAACCGACACCCAGATTGCTGCGCTGGAAGCGGCGGGCATGGTGGTGATGCAGCCCTCGGACGCGCTTGCCACGCGCCTGACCGAGATTGGCGAGACGATGGCCGCCGAATGGCTGGAGGGTGCCGGCGAGGCTGGCGCAGCGGTTCTCGACGCCTTCCACGCCGACTGAGCACAGACAGGCAGGGCCACCGGCCCTGCCTTTCGTTTTACCGCACCCGGTCGGAGGCACCATGCGCAAGTTCCTGGATGGATTATACGCGGCTGGTCTGGGCGCCGCCTGCCTGTCGATGGTGGCGATTGCCGGGCTTGTCCTGACGCAAATCCTTGCACGCGTGCTGGACCGCGTGCTGGTGACCCTGGGCGCATCGCCCATTGGCTTCACGATTCCGTCGCTTTCGGATTTCGGCGGTTTTCTGTTTGTGGCAGCCGCCACGCTGGCCTTGCCCGCAACCTTGCGCGCAGGCGGGCATGTGCGGGTCAGCCTGCTGTTGAACATCGGCAGCCCCCTCGTTCGTCGTGGCCTGTCTGTTCTGGTGCTGATCGCCGCATTGGGGCTGGCGGGATTCGCCGCATGGCATTCGGGCGCGCAGATGCTGGATTCGTGGCGCTTCAATTCGGTGTCATTCGGCATGGTGCGGGTGCCGCTGTGGATACCCCAAGGGGTGATGACATTGGGCTTTGGCCTGCTGGCGCTGGCTGTCGCAGACGAGTTGGCAAGCGCGCTGCGGGGCCGTGATCCGGCCTATCAGCGCGCCGAAGACGCGCGCAGCGACGGGGGGCATTGACGGTCATGCTCATGCTGTCAATCGTGCTGGTCATCACGCTGTTCGGTTTCCTGCTGGCCGGGCTTTGGGTCGGATTTTCGCTGATGGCGGTGGCGCTGGTGGCAATGGAACTGACGCGCCCCGGCCTTGCCGGTGCGGTCTTTGCAACCAAGGTCTGGGGGTCGCTGAATGTCTGGGACCTGACCGCGCTGCCGATGTTTATCTGGATGGGCGAAATCCTGTTCCGCTCGCGCCTGTCCTCGGACCTGTTCCGCGGGCTCGCACCCTTCGTGCGGCGGCTGCCGGGCGGCTTGCTGCACGCCAATATCCTGGGATGTGCGCTGTTTGCGGCCGTGTCGGGGTCGTCGGCGGCGACCACGGCCACTGTCGGGCGCATGTCGCTGCCCGAACTGAAATCGCGCGGCTATGACAGCAACATCGCCATCGGCACGCTGGCGGGGGCGGGCACTTTCGGCTTTTTGATCCCGCCCTCGATCATCCTGATCGTCTACGGGGCTGCGACCGAGCAGAGCATCGCGCGGCTGTTTCTGGCAGGCGTGCTGCCGGGGCTGATGCTGGCGGTGCTGTTTGCGGGTTACGTCATGCTGTGGTCGATGATGAACCGCGACAAGATGCCCGCGCGCGAACCTGCACCAAGTTGGGCCGACCGCTGGCACGCGATCCGCGCGCTTGGCCCCACCGTGGCGCTGATCGTGGCCGTGATCGGCTCGATCTACGCGGGGCTTGCCTCGCCCACCGAAGCGGCTGTGATCGGGGTTGTGGGCGCGCTCATGATCTCGGGGCTGTCGGGCGGGTTGGACCGGTCCAGCGCCGTGGCCAGCCTGCGCGGCGCGGCAATCACCACCTGCATGATCGCCTTTATCCTTGCGGGCGCGTCATTCCTGACCGTGGCGATGGGCTACACGGGCATCCCGCGCCAGCTTGCGCAATGGATCGCCACGCAGGGCTATTCGCAATATGCGCTGCTGACCGCGCTACTGCTGTTCTTCATCGTGCTGGGCTTCTTTCTGGACGGAATCTCGATCGTGGTTCTGACCACATCGGTGATTCTGCCGATGGTGATGGCCGCCGGGATCGACCCGATCTGGTTCGGGATCTTTCTGGTGCTGGTCGTCGAGATGAGTCAGATCACCCCGCCTGTGGGCTTCAATCTGTTCGTGTTGCAATCCATCACCGGGCGGGGCATTTTCCAGATAGCGCGCATGGCGCTGCCCTTCTTCCTGATCCTTGTGCTGGCAACTGCCATCCTGTCCCTTTTCCCGGAGATCGCCCTGTGGCTTCCGAACACGATGTTGAACCGCTGAAACCCGAGCGCCCTGTCATTCCTGACATCGGTCCTGTGGTCAGTTCGGCGCATCTGGCCTCCTCGTCCCTGCCCGCCCTGTCCGAGGTGGAATTCGCGCTGACCATGGCCAACAACGCCTTTCACCGCTGGATGGTGCGCTGCATGACCGCTGCAGGGATGCCCGGACTGTCACCTCTGGAGGTGCTGATCGTGCATCTGGTAAACCATCGTGCCCGGCCCAAGACGCTGGCCGATATCTGTCTGGTGCTGAATATCGAGGACACCCATCTGGCCAATTACGCGATCAGAAAGCTGGAATCGCACAAGCTGGTCAAAACCGGGCGCAAGGGCAAGGAAAAGACTGTGGCAATCACGGAACTCGGCACCCAACTGTGCACACGCTACGGCGAAATACGCGAAGCGCTGGTTGTGCGCGCGGCACGTCAGATGGGCCATGACCCCGCTGATATCAGCCGTATGGCGGCACTTATGCGGACACTTTCTGGCGCGTATGATCAGGCAGCCCGCGCCGCCGCCGCGCTATAGGCAAAGGCAGGCCCGCGCCCCCTTGTTTGCAAGGCTGGCGGGATCTCCGGGTCAATCCCTGTGGCGAACTGCGCATCATGATGCATGGGTCATCATCCTATAGGTCAGGCAAAACTCAGTTCATGCCCTGAAGCACGTCGAAAATCGTCGGCGTCGCCGGGGCGGGGACCTCGTCAGCCCATAGCAGCGGCACCATCTCAACTGCCAGCACAAGCGCAATCAGCGCCGCGATGGCCGTCTGGCCCAGCCGCCACGCCAACGCGCGCTCGGCCAGAATACGGGGCACCGCATGGGCCAGACGGCGCGCCGCGCGGCGCTTTGCAGCCCCGTGGTTGGCTGCGCGCTGCGCCAGCGCAAGATAGGGTGCCCCCAGCATCGCCAGAAACTGCGCCGGGCCGATACGCAGCGCATAGGCATGGACCGCGACACCCAGCGCGATGGCTACCCCCAGTGCAAGCGGCCACAGGGCACCGGGCGCAGCACCTTCAATCGGCGTGGCAAGGTCCTGCGCCAGAACTGGCCAGATCAGTGGCAGCCCAACCGACGCACCGGCAATCGTGACAAAAGGCAGCGCCAGCGCATCCGGGCGGGCGGTTGGGGCCTTGGGCGGGTTCAACCATAGCAAAGCGGCAAAGCGCGCCATCAACAGCGTGGTCGCCACCCCCGACAAGGTCAGCGCAAGGGTCAGCCACGGCAGCCAGACCTCTGACCCGGCGTAGAGTGCGGCTTTGAGAGCTTCCTTGCCCAGCGCGCCCGACCCGAAAGGCAGACCAGCCAGCACAAGCGCAGGCAGCAGTAGCGCTGCGGCAATCAGCACCCGTGCGCCCCGGCTGCCTTGCACGGCGAAGGCCCCGGTGCCAAGGAACAGCGCACCCTTGGCCAGGGCGTGATGCGCCGCCAGAAACACCAGAACCGGAAGAATGGCGGACCATGCCGCAGGCACCATCAACCCTGCACCAAGCCCCAGCGCAATGATCCCCATCTGACTGACACTGGAAAAGCCCAGAACGGTTTTCGGGTTGTCCTGCTGCACACCCAGCAAAAGGGCGGCAAAGATCGTGACCATGCCCGCGGCCATCATCACCGTGGCAAGTTCGGCATAGGCCGCCAGACCCAGCGGCAAGGTCGCGATCATCCCGAACAGGCCAGCCTTGATCATCGCGCCCGACAGCACTGCACTGGCAGGGGCAGGGGCGGCCCCATGCGCGGGGGGCAGCCAGAAATGCAGCGGCATCACACCCAGCTTGACGCCGAACCCCAGCAGCATCAGCGCAACTGCGATCCCGGACAGTTCCGCCGCGCGCAGATCGGCCAGCAGGATCGAGCCTGCCTGTGCTGTCGCCAGTGCCAAGCCTGCGAATAGCGCCAACTCGCCCAGGATCACAAAGCCGATATAGGTCCGCGCGGCACCCTGCGCCGCAGCACTTCGGGAATGGATCACCAGCCCGTAGGACGCAAAACTCATCATCGCAAAGGCGGCGTAGAACGCAACTGCGTCTTGCGACAGGATCAGGCCGATATTGCCGCTCATGGCCATCAGGAACACCACGCCAAAGCTGGTTGCGCGCGTGTCATCGCGCATCCAGTGCCGTGCCGCCGCGCCGGCTGCCATCCACAGTGCCGCCGTAAAGATCACGAACAGGCGCGAGATCTCGTCCAACCCCATGGTCAACCCCAGAACCAGCCAGTCGCCGCGCATGCTGACGGGAGCGCCCCCCAGCAGGGCCAGCGCAAGTGCAGGCACCGCGGCCAGCGGCATCATGCGCCACACCATGGCGCGGGCGGCAGGCCAGATCAGCGCCAGCGCCATGACCAGCGGCAGACCAATTGCCAGAAGAAAGGGATAGATCGTCATGGGCTTACTCCTGATACTCGATGGCGACGACAAAACGGGTCCATTCCAGCGGGCTGAAAGGCGCATTGGCGAACCCACCTGCGACCAGCACCAGCAAAGCGGTGGTGATGGGGGGGGCGGCCAGCATCCAGCCAATGCGCGGACGACCCGGCATCTCGGCACCTTCGGCGCTGTCGCGGAACCACGCCCGGTGCAGCATCGGCAGAAAGTAAAGCGCGTTCAAAAGACTAGACCCCAGCAACAATGCGATCACCCATGTCGCCCCTGCATCCAGCCCGCCCTGCGCCAGATACCATTTGCTGACAAACCCGGCGAGCGGCGGCAACCCGATCATCGCAAGGGCCGCCAGCGTGAAAGCCAGCATCGTGCCCGGCATGACACGACCCACCCCGTCCATCTGGCTGACCTTCTTGACGCCCAGCCCCTCAGCCAGATTGCCTGCGGCCATGAACATGGTGATCTTCATCAGCCCCTGATGGATCAGATGCGCCAGCGCCCCCACAGCGGCAATGGGACTGGCCAGCGCCACACCAAGCGTGATGTAGCTGACCTGAGACACGGTGGAATAGGCCAGCCTCTTCTTGATGTCGTCCTGCGTTATGGCGCGCAATGAACCATAGATGATCGTCACCCCCGCCAGCGCCGCCAGCGGTGCGGTCATGCCCAGCGCCTGCGCAGTCTCGATCCCGAAGACCTCATAGACGACACGCATGATCCCGAAAGCGCCCGCCTTGACCACGGCCACTGCATGCAGCAACGCAGACACAGGCGCAGGCGCGACCATGGCGATGGGCAGCCAGGCATGGAACGGAACCAGCGCGGCCTTGACCCCCACCGCACCGATCAGCACCACGAACAGCAGTTGCGCGGCAAGCGGGCGTTCGGCTGCCACACTGTCCAGCACACCGCCGGGGACAAAATCAGTCGTTCCGGCCAGAACCCAAAGCGCCAATGTGCCCAGTAGCAGCACCAGCCCGCCCGCAAGCGTGTAGATCAGGTATATCCGCCCGGCGCGCAGCGATTCCGCATTGCCGCGATGGATCACCAGCGGATAGGTCGCCAGTGTCAGCAACTCGTAGAAAATGAGGAACGTGAACAGGTTGCCCGCCATGGCAATGCCAACGGTCGCGGCCACGCACAGGCTGAAAAACCCGAAGAACCGCGCCCGATGGGGACCGCGTTCCAGATAGCCCACGGAATAAACTGTCGTGATCAGCCACAGCAGCGCCGAGAGTGCGATGAACAACAGCGCCAGCGGGTCGGCCTGCAACTTGAACTCCAGCCCCGGCAACATTTCGAAGCGCAGATCATAAACTACACCCTGCGCAACTTTCAGGCTGAGCCACGCGACCAGCGCGACCTTGAGCGTCGCCATCCCAAGATTGATACCCGTGCGCAGACGTGCGGCATGCTCGGGCAGCGCAAACAGCACAGGCGAAACCAGAAGCGAGGTCAGCAGGATGAAAAGGGGCAGCAGCGGGGCGTCCGTCATTTTGCCTCTCCGAAAGGATAACCGATTTCGATGAAATTCAGGATCGGGGCAGCCATCAGGCCCAGCGCGATGGCCATCGCGGCCAATGCCAGCGGCGCGGCATCGGCAACTGCCCAGCCCTGATGCTCGGCAACGGTTCCGCGCACCCGGTCAAAGCGCAGGAAACCGGCAAACACCCGGCTGAAATAGGCGACCGACATCAGCGTGCCGATCATCGTGACGGCGATCCAGTGCCAGTATCCGGCCGCCATGGCCCCTTCCATCAGCGACCACTTGCCGATGAAACCCAGCGAAGGCGGCAGGCCGATCAGGCTGATTGCGGCCAGTGCAAAGGTAAATTGCGCAAGCGTGGGTCGGACAGGCGCGCGGTCCAGATCGCGGATCGTATCATGGCCGACCTCGTCCTTGATCCGCCCCACCGCCAGAAACATGGCCGCCTTGGCCACCCCATGCGCAAGGATCAGCAACGCCGCAGCCTTCCAGCTTTCGGTCAGTCCCGCCTCGCCCGCGCGCGCAAAGGCCACGAAGATCAGCCCGATCTGCGTGACTGTGGACCATGCGACCAGCAGTTTCAGCCGCTCTGCCCGCAACGCCTGAATTCCGCCCCAGATTACGGCCCCAGCCCCCATCACGCCAATCAGCGTCAGCAGCGATTCAGATGGAAAGGGCATATATTGCGACAACCGCAGCACGATATAGAGCGCCGCCTTGACGACCAGCCCGGACAGCAGCGCCGAGGCGGGGGCGGTCGCGTTGGCATGCGCCGCAGGCAACCAGAAATGCAACGGAAACAGCGCGGTTTTCAGCGCCAGTCCGACCAGCATCAGCGCCACCGCAGCGAACAGCGCCCCTGTCGGCTCTGCATCCATCAGCCCGGCGAAATCCAGCCGCCCAAGCTGCAGATAGATGAACCCCACCCCCATCAGGAACAACAGCGCACCAAGGATCGAGGCATACATGTAGTCCAGCCCAGCGCGAACGGCGGCGCGCGTCCCGGTCAAGACTGTCAGCCCTACTGCGGCGAGCGCGATGATTTCGATCATCACATACAGGTTGAAGATATCACTGCTGAGATACACCCCATTCATGCCGGTCAGCAGCAGCAGCCAGAGCGGCCAGAAATATTGCCGTTGCCGCGCATTCGCAGGCCCTTTCAGCGCATCCAGCGCAGACAGGCTGACCAGAAACCCGACTGCCACGCTCAGCACCAGCATGGCCACGCTCAGCCCGTCGGCGCGCAACTCGATCCCCAGAGGCGCGCCCCAGCCGCCCAGCGGCACGATCACGGCACCCGTCGCGATCACATCGCGCGCCAACAGGCCCACCGCCGCTGCCGTCAGCGCCAGCGTGCCCAGCCCGATCAGCGCTGCCGCGCGCGGTGCGACAAAGGCCGCAACAGCACCAAACAGCGGCAGAAAGATCGCCAATGTCACAGGATCAATCGTCATCATCGGAACTTTCAAGAGTTTGCAGGCGTCGGATCAGGGCAAGTGCGACAGCCGTAGCGCTGACCATCACCACGATTCCGGTGATGACCAGTGCATGCGGCACAGGGTCGGGGGCCATCGGCGGGGTGCGCCATGCCCCCACCACCAGCAGAAATCCTGCACCGACCGAGCACAGTTTCAGCGCCAGAACCCGGCGCAAGCGGTCCTGCGCACATAGCGCGCCGACAAGCCCGATGGCGAAAACCGCGATGCCGGTCAGCCCGTAGATCAGATCAGGTGTCATTGCGGTCCTCCTTGTTGCGCAGCGCCACCGGTTCGCGGCCATGGAACAGGGCGGCCAGCGTGGCGGCGATGGAAATCGTGACAAGCCCCTCGATCAGCAGGATCAGGGCTTTCGCATGGTCTGCGGGGTATTCGAAGGCCACACGCCCCCCGCTGGCGACCAGCAGCGCCACAGCGGCAAAGACAACCGTGCCCAGAACAAACGCGCAGCGCGCGATGCCACGATGGCCGGGGCGGGGCACATAGGCGCGGGTCAGCAGCAACAGCAAGCCGACGGCTGCCAGCACGGCCCCCCCCTGAAACGCGCCGCCCGGTGCCTCGGCACCGGCCCAAAGCAGATAGGTGCCGACCACCACGATAGCGGGCAGCACGAGGCGCGCAAAACCCTGCCAGACTTCGCCCATTACAGGGGCGGGCGCGTCGGACAGCCCGCGCTCGATCTGCCAGACCGCGATCACCGCTGCCAACAGGACGACAACCTCCATCAATGTGTCATAGGCGCGGAAATTCAGCAGAATCGCCGTCACCGGATGCTCGACCCCGCTGGCGGGCATCGCCTCGGACACCAGTGCGTCAAAGCCCGGCCCCGCCTGAGGTGCCCCCAGAAACGCCACGGCCAGACCCAGGGTAATCAGCCCGCAGAATGCGGCATTGGCCCAGATCACACCGCTGGGAACTGGTGTGTGGGGCGTGACGCTCAGCGCCGATTGATGCCCCAGCGTGCCCGTGACAAACCGCAAATGATGCAATGTCTTCAGCAGCAGCGCGCCCGTCACACCAGTGCCGATTGCCGCTTCGGCGAGGGCCACATCCGGTGCCGACAACCGGACCCAGGCCAAGGCCGACAGCAAGCCGAAAATGATAAACAACACCACGGCGGCGAACAGGTCGCGCACCGTCAGCGAGGCTATGGCAAGAGCAATGATCGCCCCGCCCAGCAGCAGATCGAAGATGACAAGCGGGTCATTCATGGCGTCCCTCCACTTCGGACTGGCGGGCATAGCACGCAATCAGATGGCCGCAGGTGGCGCTGGACACCGCCACGAAGAACCAGATCAGCACGATGCGGAACACCTCGCCCACCGATCCGGACAGAAGGGCCGCGCCAAGCGCAATCAGCGCCAGA
>SKRW01000065.1 GCA_007118295.1 Paracoccaceae bacterium
GCGCACAGGCATGGAGGGCCAGCATGGCAAGCGACAACCCCGAGCGTCGGCGTCGCTCTGGCGGGCGGGGCGGCAATACCCGTCGCACCGACAGTTTCCGGCTGGACCAGATGCCGTGGCGGGTGCCGGTCAATACCGACCGGCCCACCGAACCCCTGCGCGCAGAGGGGGTCGAGGCGATCCATCGCGGCGCGCTGCACATCTTGTCCGAGATCGGCATCGAGTTCCTGAATGACGAAGCGCTTGCTCTGTTCCGGCAGGCGGGCTGCATCGTGGACGGGCAGAATGTCCGCATGGATGGCGATTTCGTCGAGGCGATGCTGGCCCGTGCGCCCGGCCCCTTCACCATCACACCCCGCAACCCGGATCGTGCGGTGCGGATCGGGGACGGGCATATGGCCTTTGTCAATGTCTCCTCACCGCCGTCAAGCTGGGACATGATCCGTGGCAAGCGAACGGGTGATTTCGCGACCTTTCGCGAGTTCCTGATGCTGACCCAGGCGTTCAACTGCATCCATGTGGCGGGCGGCTACCCGGTAGAGCCGGTCGATATTCACCCCGGCATCCGCCATCTGGACTGTATTTCCGAAAAGCTGATCCTTACCGACAAGGTGGTTCATGCCTACAGTCTTGGGCGCGAACGGGTCGAGGATGCGATGGAAATGGTGCGGCTGGCAGCGGGCCTCAGCCACGCAGAGTTCGATGCGGCCCCGCATATGTATACGAATATCAACTCTGTCTCGCCTCTGCGGCATGACTTTCCCATGATCGACGGCGCGCTGCGGCTCGCGCGGCGGGGCCAGCCGGTGATCGTGACGCCGTTCACTCTGGCAGGCGCGATGGCCCCGGTGACACTGGCAGGGGCTGTGGCGCAATCGCTGGCAGAGGCATTGAGCGCGATTGCGCTGCTGCAATATGCAGCCCCCGGTGCGCCTGTGGCCATCGGGACGTTCACCTCGAATGTCGATATGCGGTCAGGCGCGCCTGCCTTTGGCACACCGGAATACATGCGCGCGACCCAGATGACCGGCCAGCTTGCGCGGCGCTACGGGCTGCCCTTGCGGTCGTCCGGCGTCTGCACGGCCAATATCCCCGATGCGCAGGCCATGTGGGAGACCTGCAACAGCCTGTGGGCGGCGGTGCAGTCGGGGTCGAACCTCGTCTATCATGCTGCGGGCTGGCTGGAAGGCGGGCTGATCGCCAGCCCAGAGAAATTCGTGATGGATTGCGAGATGTTGCAGATCATCCAGCGCTATTTTGACCCGATCCTTTGTGAGACGACTCCCGGCGCGCTTGCACTTGAGGCGATTGCAGAGGTGGGCGCAGGCGGGCATTTCTTTGGGGTCGGGCACACGCAAGAGCGCTATGAGACTGCGTTTCATGCGCCCTTCGTGTCGGATTGGCGCAATTATGAAGCCTGGGAGCGTGACGGCGCAACTGACACAATCACCCGCGCACATGGTATCTATCGCAGCATCGTCGAAGGTTTCACCCCTCCGCCCATGCCAGAGGACCGGCGCGCGGCGCTGTCGGAATTCGTTGCCCGACGCAAGGCCGAAGGCGGTGCGCCCACTGATTTCTGAGCGGGCGCACCTGTGGGTGCGGGCCTGCATGGCCCATCTCAGGCCGAGAGGAACTCCAGCACCATCGCGGCGGTCCATGTGAACTGCCCCCCGCCCAGCGCCTCGCCGGTCAGCGGATCATAATATTCGGCAAAGCCGCTGCCGCGGATCAGGTCCAGACTGGAACCGGTGATCCGCGCGGCAGCGTCGGTCTGCCCGGCGTTCCTCAGGCCGTCCGCGATCATGTAATTGACCACCAGCCAGACCGGGCCGCGCCAATAGCGCTTTGCATCAAATCCCTTTGTGCCGGGCGCGTGGCTGGCTACATGGAAGCGCGTGCCATGGCCGTCGATCGTGGCTGCGACCCGCGCGGCCCTGTCTGGGGGTATGGGCGCAAAGACGGTCAGCAATCCACCCGATGACGGGCTGTCGATCAACTGTCCGGTTATCCGGTCGAGGCACAGATACTGCCCATGCCTCTCGGACCAGAGTGCAGACAGCGCCGCCAGCCCCTTATGCGCCAACGCCCGGTTTTCCTGCGCAAGCGCAGTCTCGCCCATCTCGTCGGCCAGGTCAGCCAGATCCAGACAGGATCGGATCAGGATCGCGTTGAACCCCGGATCCACCACCTGAAAAGGAGAGGCATCGTGCAGTTTGTCGGTCTGCCACTCCAGCCCCCTGAAACACTCGACCAGCCAGATATAGCGGTCATACTGCTCTTTCGTGGGTCGGTGGGCAGGGTCGGCGTGCTGTGTGTCGCGGCGCGTATAGGGTGCGATGCCTGTCGTCGGCACGCGCTCGAACGGGATATCCCAGTCTACCGAGTTGTCACGCCCCGATTCCCACGGGTGGATGATCGCCGCCAGTCCGCTGCCCTGCGGATCGCGGGTGGCATGGAACCAGCGATGCCATGTCGTTACCTTTCCCAGCAAGGGCTGTGCGCGGTCGCGCAGTTCGGGTGCCTTGTCCAGCAGGCGGCGCAATGCAAAGCCCGCGACCGGCGGCTGGGTGATCCCGCTGGTGGGCACCGGGCGCTTGCACCCCCAGACATCGGGACCGGGGAAATACCCGTCATCTTGCGCATGAAAGATGATATGCGGCACCATCCCGCAGGGCCATTGATGGGCAAACAGCGTCTCGATCTCGGTCAGGGCGCGCGCGCTGTCGAAATGGCGCTGACCCAGCGCTGTCAGGCAGGAATCCCAGTTCCACTGGAACGGGTAAAGCCCCTTGGTGGGAACAGTATAGCTGCCCCGGTCGTTGATTTTCAGGATTTCGATTGCGGCGGATTGCAGCAGGTCAGTCATGTGATGGCCTTGTGTGTTTCAGGGTCGAACCAGCGGATACGGTCGGGGATGGGCGCAAGGGTAATCTCCTCGCCCGGTTTGATCTGGTTGTCGCTTTCCAGAATCGCGCGGAACGGCTGGCCCGCCACCTGCGCGGTGACCAGCGTATGCGGTCCCAGCGGCTCGACCACGCGCACTTCGGCGCGCAGTCCGATTGGCGCGGGGTGCAGGTCTTCGGGCCTGATGGCAAATTCCGCGGCCTGTGCCTTTGGTCCGTCAAAATCTTGCCCTGCCACATGCCAGCGGCCATTGTTCCCTTTGCGGGCGGGCAGGAAATTCATCGGCGGGTTGCCGATAAAGCTGCCGACAAAGCGTGCGGCGGGGTTGCGATACACTTCGGTCGGGCGGTCGGCCTGCACGATATAGCCGCCATTCATCACGCTGATCCGGTCGGCCAGCGACATCGCCTCGACCTGATCATGCGTGACGTAGATGGTGGTGGTCTTGCTTTCGGCCAGCACGCCTTTCAATTCGGCGCGCATTTCCAGCCGCAAGAGTGCATCCAGATTGGACAGCGGCTCATCCATCAGAATCACATCCGGCTCCATCGCCAATGCGCGCGCCACGGCCACACGCTGGCGCTGCCCGCCCGACAATTCGCCGGAATAGCGCTTCAGCAACTGCTCGATATGCATCAGTTCCGCCGTGCGCATCACCCGGCGCGTGACGTCGGCCTGCGGCAGCTTTGCCATTCGCAGCCCGAAGGCGATATTCTCGAACACGGTCAGATGCGGAAACACCGCGTAATTCTGAAACACCATGGCGATACCGCGCGCGCGCGGCGGCAGATGATCGACCCGCCGCCCACCGATCCAGACCTCGCCCTGGCTGGGGGTTTCCAGCCCGGCAATGATGCGCAAAAGCGTGGTCTTGCCGCAACCCGAGGCACCCAGCAGCACCATGAATTCCTGATCCGCGATGGTCAGATCCACCGAATGCAGCGCGGTAAAGGCCCCGAAGCTTTTGGCGACACCCTTGATGACAATCTCGGCCATTTCAGCCTCCCTCAGCGATTGGCGATGCCCCACATCGCGAACAGATATTTGCGCACGGCAAAGATGAAGATCAGTGCTGGCATGACAAGCGCCGCACCGCCCGCGAATTTCAGCGGCAGCGGCGACACATTCAGCGATTGCAGCAGGAACGCGGTCAGCGTCCGGTTCTCGATGGTCAGCACGGCCGCGGCAAACACCTCATTCCACGAGATGACGAAGGCAAAGACCGCGCTTGCCATGATCCCCGGCAGTGCCAGCGGCAGCACGACCTTGATGAACGCCTGCAGCCGCGTGCAGCCCAGTGTCCATGCGGCCTCTTCCAGTTCCACCGGGATACCGGAAAACAGCGAATAGGTGATCAGCACCGCAAACGGCAGCGCCAGCATGGCATGCACCAGCGCCAGCCCGAGGATCGTGTCATCCAGCCCGGTGCGTATGAACATTACCGCCAGCGGCAGCGCCAGCAGCGGCAGCGGAAAGGCGCGGGTCATGATCACCAGCACACGAAAGAACTCCTTGCCCGGAAAGTCGAACCGCGACAGCGCATAGCCCGCTGGTGCACCCATGCCGATGGACAGGATCATGGTCAGCACTGCCACCTTGACCGAATTCCATAGTGCATTGGTCACGCCCTGAAAGTTCCAGAAGAATTGCAACGAGGCCATATCGAAACTTGGCCAGAACCGCTTGGGAAAGCTGGTCACCTCGGACGGGGCAGACAGTGCGTTGATGAACAGGAACCAGATCGGCACCAGCACCCACAGGACCAGCAGCCCGATCCCGGCCCAGAACAGAAAGCGGCCCGCGTATCTCGCCTCTTGCAGGGGGGCGGCAGGAGGGGTCAGATCGCTCATACCCGTGCTCCTTTCGGAACGTGCAGCAGCCGCAGGACCACAAGCGAAAACGCCACTGACAGGCCTAGAATGACCATCGCATAGGCCGCGGCCACGCCGCGGTCCTGCAACTGGAACTGCCACTGAAAGGTCTCGCCCATCAGCACCGGCAGCGTCGTGCCCCCCAATGCCACCACTACGGCAAACACCTCGAAGGCCATCAGGATGCGCAAGATCAGCGCAGTTTGTAGGCTCGGACGCAAGAGCGGCAGAGTCACACGGGTAAAGCGCTGCCAGCGCGTCGCGCCAAACACTTCGGCAGCCTCATTATATTCCTTGGGGATCAGCCCCATCCCTGCGACGATGATCACCATCATGATCGCGGTTGCGCGCCAGATCTCGGCCAGACAGACGGCCAGAAAGATCACCCACAGACTTTGGTAACCCAGAAATAGCTGCGGTCGGTCAATAATGCCAAAAGCGTGCAGGATCGAATTCAGAAACCCCGACTGCTCGAAGATCGCGAGCCAGATCAGTCCCGCCGCCAGATCGGAAATGCCAAGCGGAATGGCAAAAATATACAGCAGGCTGGACCGCCCGGTCTGCAACTTTTGCACCACCGAGGCCATAGTCAGTGCCATGATCAACTGCACCGGGACGACAATCGCCGCCAACCAGACCGTATTCCAGAACGCGGTCGAAAATTTCCAGTGCCCGGTCATGCGGGTGAAATTCTCGGTCGTCCACTCCCCGCCGCGGGTCATGCTTTCCACCATGACCAGACCGAACGGGTAGAAGAAGAAGACCAGCAGAAACAGCGACGCTGGCATCAGCAGCAGATAGGGCAAGGCGCGCGGCATGGCCTCTCCTTTCAGGGATCATGCTCCCCTGGTGGTTTCATCTTGCCGGAAATACTCGCGGGGGGTCAGGGGGGCGGCAGCCCCCCTGCTCTTTCAGTTCACAGGGCACGGACCGTCTGATGCCGCGTCGGGTGCCCAGCACGGAGCCTCAGCCTCGTCGATCAGGCGGCGCAACGCGTCGGCCTGATCGTCCAGAACGGCCCGGATGGGCTGGCGGGCCAGCACGATGCGCTCGAACGTGTCGGCATAGATCTGGTTGAACTGACCGCCCAAGGCCCCCAGGCCCACCGGCAGCAGCGCCGGAAGCGCATCATCTGCGCCCGACATTGCCGAAATGGCAGCCCCTGCCGCCTGAACTGACGCAGGCATGTCATCAGGCAGATCAACATCGATCACGGGAAAGAAATTGGTGGCCCGCAGCGTCGCGATCTGGGTTTCCGGTTCCAGCAGGTAGTTCACCAGCGCCATGGACGCATCCATGTCCGGGGCCGTGGCTGGCACGGCCACACCGGCCAGAACCGGCATGAAACCGCGCCCCTCGGGGCCGGAAGGGGCAGGGAAGGCCACGAAATCATCTGGGCGTTCGTTGAACGCATCGGCCAGCCGTGCCGTATGGTCAAACACCACCCAGGCATCGCCCGAGATGAGTTGTTCCTGCATGAAGCTGAAATTGGTCGAGGCGGGGTTGGTGTGCGCCCAAAGCTCCAGGAAGGCTTCCCATGCGGCCTCGGCGGCGTCCGAACGGAACTCGGTCACCATCGACCCGGTATAGGACGGCAGCAGATATCCCTGAAAGAACCGATGCTTCAGTCCCTGCGGCCCTGCGGGAAACCCGAAACGGGGTTGGCCTGTCGCGTCATGCATGGTCGCGGCCCAGGCGATCAGATCATCATAGCTCAGCGCCATCAGGTCGGCCCCGTCGGGCAGGTATTCCAGCGCGTCGCGATGCGCTGCCATGACAAAGCTGGCCTGCATCCACGGGATATATTTCTGCTCGTCGGTGCCCAGCTTGCCCAGTTCAATGAAACCGGGCGCAACTGCGCTGACGTCAACCCCCGACAGGTCGGTCAGCCCATCGGAAAGCGGGGTGAAATTGCCATGCAGCGCACCCAGAACCCCGATCCGGCCTGAACCTGCCTGCATCTCGGCCTCAAGCCGTGTCTGCCATGGGCCTTCATCGGCAGGCTCGAACGTGACTGTCCCGTCAAACCCGGAAAGCACCTGCTCGCGCATGGCCTGCGTTTCCTCTATCGGACGGGCCTGCGTGGACCAGAACAAGGTGTCCGCCACCAGAGATGTAGAAATTAAAGCGCTTGCAGTAGCAAGCAAGGCAAGTTTCAGTCTGGATTGCATTGTATCTTCCTCCCGTTATGAACGTCTTGGGGGTTACGCCTGCGGCGCTTCCCCATGCGATTGCCGCAACACCAGTTGCGGTCTGAGCAGCCGCGACTCGTGCGGCATATCGGGCGCGGCGATCCGCGCCAGCAGCATCGCGGATAATTCCGTGGCACAATCCGCGATGCTGGCATCAAAGGTGGTCAATCCCGGCGTCACATGGCCCGCTGAAGGGATATTGTCGAAACCGATCACCGAAATATCCTGCGGGACCGACACGCCCTGTCCCTGTGCGGCCGCCATCAGTTCCAGCGCCAGACCATCGGCGATTGCCAGAACCGCGGTTGGCCGGTCTGGTCCGGCAAGCATGTCTGCGATGGCGCGCGCGCGGCCAGCGGAATCATAGCGCGCACAGGACACCTGCCGCAGTGACAGAGACGGGTCACCCTTGGCGGCAAAGGCCCCGCGCAAACCGGCTGCGCGCGCCGTGCGAAAGGTCAGCGGATCATCAATACTCAGCAGCCCGAAACGACGATGGCCAAGGTCATAGAGCAGGTCGAACGCCTCGGCAAAAGCCGCCTCACCATCCGTGTCCAGCCAACTGTAGCCCGTCTCGTCCGGGCCGATACGTCCATGCGTCACAAACGGCAGCTCTCGCTCACGCAGCAGGGCGACGCGGGCATCATCCTGCTCGATCCGGCTCAGAACAATACCGTCCACCCGTGCAGATGTGACCAGATGCTCCAGATGGCGCAGTTCGGACCCTTCGCGCGGAACAGCAGACAGCAACAACTCGACATCCTTGGCGGCAAAACCTTCGGTCAGTGCGCTGACGAACTCTCCCAGAAACGGGTCGGCCAGCCCCCTGCCGCGCATGGGCAACAGAAACCCCACGAAACCTGACCGCCCGGACGCGAGGGCCTGTGCGGCGCGGTTCGGGACATAGCCCAACTCGCGCGCGGCATCGGCAACCCGCTTGCGCGTGGTCAGGGCAATGGCGTCATGCTGGGCCAGAGCCCGCGACACAGTCGCGGGTGACAGCCCCAGATGGCGGGCCAGATCCGACAGCGAATTTGCCTTTGGCATGCGCGAGAAACCTCCACTCCAGATTTTGTTAAAGCGCTTTAAAAATTTTTTCAAGCGTTTTAATAAATGCTTATTGCAAGATTTTTCCGGGAATGCCTGCCTCGATCAGGGCTTCTGGACAGCGCGGTGCGCGGTTCGTGATGCTTGTGGCGCACAGGTGCATCTTTTCAGTCCGGCGAACGGACCACCTGTCCGGCCATGGCTTTGGCACAGCAACAAGATGAAGCGTCGGGGCCGGAATCTTGCTCAACCAATACGCGAGTGGTTGCATTTCCCTTTCGATTTGAAACATTGTAGCGTCTGTCATTTGCGTTTGCTCGGGACTATTCCAGATGTTGCACCCACCTTCTGGCGCCATTGATAGCGGCCTTTCCACAAAAGAGGAGGTGGGTCAGACGGGCACTGTGCCCTCTGGCGCGGCGGCCGAGTCGCGACTGGAAAGGCTGGTGTCAAATTCGCCTGTCGGCATTGTCGAGACAGATGCAGACGGACGCATGTCCTTTGTCAACCAGCGATGGTGCGAGATGCTGGATTATGACGAGGCAGAGTTGCTGGGTCGGACTGTGTTGGACATCACCGATCAGGACAGCTTGCAGGCGACACAGGATGCGATTGCCAGTTTGCGGGCAGGTGCCAACCAGGTCACGCTCGACAAGAGTTACCAGCGCAAGGACGGGACCTTGCTGCACGCAAGCAGCGCCATCTCGGCCATACGCGACGATGCGGGCAATTTCATGGGTGTGCTTGCCGTGATCATGGACAATGCCAGACGTTTGGCAATGGAGCAGCGGTTGCGCACCGGTGAACAGCGCCTGCGCCAGATCCTGGACAATACAGTCGCGATGGTCGGTATCCTGCAACCCGACGGAACCCTTACAGAAGCGAATATGCCTGCGGTCGCGGGGGCCGGGCTTGCACGGTCTGACGTCATCGGCAAAAAATTCTGGGATTGCTACTGGTGGAGCGATGACGCGCAGAATGTCGAGCGTCTGAAGGCTGCGGTAGAGGCCGCCGCGCAGGGCGAGGCGCAGCGCTACGATGCCGAAGTGCGCATGGCAGACGATACGCGCGTTCAGATCGATTTCATGCTGTCCCCGGTGTTTGACGAAGATGGCGCGGTTGCATTGCTGGTCCCATCGGCGTTCGATATCTCTGACCGCAAGCGCAGCGAGGCGAAGCTGGCTTATTTGATGCGTGAGGTCAATCACCGTTCAAAGAACCTGTTGACCGTTGTGCAATCCATGCTGCGCCAGATGCGCCCGACTGACATGACAGTTTTCGTGCACGATTTCGGAGAACGCTTGCGGGCGCTGTCGGCCTGTCAGGACCTGCTGGTCAATGCGACGCAGGACTACCCGACCCTAGAGGCCCTGATCCTGTCGCAGCTCGGGCATTTTCGCGATGTTCTTGGTGTGCGCGTCCGCGTGTCCGGGCCAGATGTCCTGATTACCCCCGATGTGGCGCAAAGTCTGGGCATGGCGATCTATGAACTGACGACGAATGCCGCCAAATACGGGGCGCTGTCGGATGCGAACGGTCAGATATCCATCTCATGGGGGATTTCCCGGCCTGCACCGGATACCGAGCCGCAGCTTGCGCTTGTCTGGCAGGAAATGGGCGGTCCGGAAGTTGCGCAGCCCGACAAGCGCGGTTTCGGTTCGGTCGTGCTGGAAGATATGCTGGCAATGGCTCTGGACGC
>SKRW01000204.1 GCA_007118295.1 Paracoccaceae bacterium
CGCTGATGGTCGCGCAGATCATCGAGAACCCGTATCTGAATGGCACGACCATCCGGCTGGACGGGGCGACGCGACTGCCTGCGCGGTAGGGGTTGATCGAATCTTGCACTGGGGGCAGGCTGAATGGGCAGGGCGGTTTGTCCTGCCTTTGACCCTTTTCAGTGGAGATTTCAGATGCACTTTTCCCGACGCATTTTTCTGGTTGCTGCGCTTTGTCTTGCCCCGCCTGTCCTTGCCTCGGACCGGGATGCCTTTGCGCAGATGTGGCACGGCATGGCACAAACCGAATATGGTGCGGTGCACGGCGAATCCTATGCTGCGGCCCTTGCCGAATGCGTGCTCGCGGTACTTGCGCATCTCGATGCGGCTGATCGCGACATTCTGGCGGAACACGCGATGAACCCGCCAGAGCCCGATGCCTCGCGCATCGAGGCGCTGTTGCCCGGCCATGCCGAAGAGATGTTGGCGTGCGGTGACACTGTGCGCCCCGAGGATTTCGCAGGGTAAATTCATTTCAGTCAGGAGGATAGCATGCGTTTCGTACATGCCATTTTTGCTATGGCCTGCCTGCTGGCAGCCCCGGCCCACGGTTTTGATGTGCGCCAGATTCTCGCAGGGTCCCGGATGCTGAATGCGGGAGTCGATGCCGAGTTTGACCAGCGCCGAGAGGGGGATTCGCCCCTGTATTTCCGTTTTGCACTGCCCGAAGAAAGCGACGCGCTGCGCGTCAGGGTCGAAGCTTTGGACCATCCGGCCTATCTGGAACTCATGTTCTTTGATCCGGAAGGTGCGCTGGCGGAAACGGTCATGTTTGCGCATGCTGGACTGCCAGATGTCGCTGCAGATGACCGTCTATCTGTCACGGCGCTGATGATGCGGGACAGTTTCTTTCCAAGTCTGACGCAAGGCCGCACCGCGCCGGAAGTGCTGAACCTGCAAGGCCTGATGACTGCGGGACACGCCTCTGTGGAATTGATCGGGGCTTACCGCGAAGATCGCGCCGGGGACGTTCTGATCTATGTCCGGATGGTGGGGATTCTACCGCCTGAAGGCGAGGACGGACTGATTGTGGCATCGCTGATTAATGCCGATATCCAGAAACCGGAAAACCTGGACGATCTGGCGGCCGGGTTCGGCGGCCATATTGCGCGCAGCCTGCAATTCGTTGCGTGGCGCGATGCAAATGGTGACATGGTGCCGTTCTGACCCGCTTATGAAAAACCCCCGGCGCGCGCGCCGGGGGTTTGACAGGTTGTCTGGGGCAGGGATCAGTTCGGGAAATCCGACGTGATGCCTTCGACATAGAAATCCATTGTGGCAAGCGCGCCATCATCCGCCACTTCGCCATCCGCGAGCCAGGGCGTGCCGTCCTGACGGTTGATCGGCCCGGTAAAGGGATGATACTCGCCTGCCGCAATGGCTGCGATCAGGCCATCGGCCTCTTCCTGCAACTCGGCGGGGATGCGGTCATTCCACGGAGCCATCTCGATGATGCCTTCGGCAAAGCCCATCCAGGAATTCTGCGCTTCCCATGTGCCATCCTTCAGGGCCTGAACGCGGCTGATGTAATAGGGTGCCCAGCGGTCCACGATGGCGGACAGATGTGCTGTTGGGCCAAACTCGACCATGTCGCTGGCCTGACCAAAGGCCATCACGCCCGCATCTTCAGCCACGCGCACGGCAGCGGTCGAATCCGTATGCTGCATGATGACGTCTGCACCCTGTTCGATCAGCGTTTCAGCGGCGTCCGCTTCCAGCGCCGGGTCGAACCACGAATAGGTCCAGATGATGCGGAAATTCACATCGGGGTTGACCGCCTTGGCATGCAGATAGGCCGAATTGATGCCCGAGACCACAGCCGGAATCGGATAGGAGGCGATATAGCCGATGGTGTTGGTTTCGGTCATCTTGCCCGCGATATGGCCCAGAACGGCGCGCCCTTCATAGAAGCGTGCATCAAAGAGCGAGATGTTGTCGTGTTCCTGGATGTAGCCGGTCGCGTGCTGGAACGCGACATTGGGAAAGCGTCCCGCCACGGCGTTGACATCCGGCCCATATCCGAACGAGGCCGCGAAGATCATGTCGGTGCCCGACAGGGCCATCTGTGTCATGACGCGCTCGGCATCGGCACCGTAATCGACATTCTCGACGATGCTGGTTTCCACGGCATCGCCGAAATGGTCCTGCAATTCCTGACGGGCGCGGTCATGGCCTGCGGTCCAGCCGAAATCGCCCACCGGGCCGATATAGATAAAGCCGACCTTGGTCGTGTCGGCGAGCGCCGGTGTGGCGAGTGCAGCACTCAGCACAGCGGCTGTTAGCAGTTTCTTCATGGTTCTGGTCTCCCTGTTGGCAGCGTATTGCCTCAACTCGAGGCGTGGAAAGGTTTGTTCAGCGAACCGGGCGCGTTCAGCGAGCGCCCCTTGCCCGATGAGATGATGACAAGCACAAGGATGGTTATCAGGTAGGGCGACATTGACAAGTACTCGACCGGGATACGAACGCCTGCGGCTTGCAGATTCAACTGCAGGACGACAACGCCGCCAAACAGATAAGCACCCGCCATCGCGCGCCATGGTCGCCAGCTTGCAAACACCACCAGCGCCAGTGCAATCCAGCCGGCACCCACGGTCATGCCCTCGGTCCATTGGGGCACCCGGATCAGCGACAGGTATGCCCCGCCAAGCCCCGCGCAGGCCCCACCGAACATGATCGCCAGCACCCGCACGCGTTTGACGTGATAGCCCAGCGCATGCGCGGCGTCATGGTTTTCGCCGACCGCGCGCAGGATCATGCCCGCGCGGCTGTATTTGAGGAACCACCAGACAGCGCCGACAAGTGCGATGGTCAGATAGACCACGATGTCATGCGTGAACAGCGCGCGCCCCAGAAACGGAATGTCGGACAGCAGGCCAAGGTCCAGCTTGGGGGTGCGGGGCGGGGTGATGCCGACATAGCGCTGGCCCAGCAGTGCCGTCAGTCCCAGCCCGAACAATGTCAGCGCCAGCCCCGAGGCCACCTGATTGGTCATGAGGGCCTGTGTCAAAAGCGCAAACAGCAAGGACAGCGCCATGCCGCCCAGTGCCGCACCGACAAAACCGATGAACGGGCTGCCGGTGTTGACGGCAACGATAAAGCCAACACAGGCGCCCATGATCATCATGCCTTCGACACCAAGGTTCAGGACACCCGACTTTTCCACCACCAACTCGCCAATCGCGGCAAGCAGGATCGGGGTGGCCGCGACCATCAGCGCAGCCAGCAGCACAGCAGGGTTGATCGAGCCGAGGATCATGCGTGCGCTCCTTGTGTCAGGCGTATCCGGTAGTTGGTCTGGAAATCCAGCGCGAGCAGAAAGAACAGCAACATCCCCTGAAACACCTGAATAGCCGCGCCGGGCAATTGCAGCATCATCTGGCTGAGTTCCCCACCGATATAGGTCAGGCCCAGAAGCAGCCCCGCCAGCACGATGCCGATGGGGTGCAGGCGACCAAGAAACGCGACGATGATGGCAGTAAACCCGTAACCGCTGGCAAATTCGATGCGCACCTGCCCGCCGGGGCCAGAGACCTCGAACATGCCCGCAAGCCCCGCCAGCGCGCCCGAGATACCCAGACAGATGATGACCAGTCGCGCGGGCGAGACCCCGCCAAAGCGCGCGGCGCGCGGGGCCTGACCGGCAAGCTGGATATGAAAGCCCAGCATGTGCCGCGTCATCATCACATAGGCAAAGATGACGGCGATAATGGCAGCGACCACGCCCCAGTGCATGCCGGTATTCGCGATCAGTTCGGAATTATACGCGGCCTCGTAGCGGCGCAGGTCGCGCGAACCGGGAAAGCCGGGCTGGTCGGGGTTGCGCATCAGTCCCAGCGCCATGGCGGCCAGAATACGCTCGGCCACATAGACCAGCAGCAGCGACACAAGGATTTCATTGGTGTTGAAGCGCGTTTTCAGAATCGCGGGGATCATTGCCCAGAGAAAGCCACCGAACGCGCCTGCCAGCACCATCAGCGGAAAGATATACCACCCCGGTGCCGGAAAGAAGGCCAGCGCCACGCCCGCGCCGAACAATGCGCCCATGATATACTGACCCTCGGCGCCGATATTCCAGACATTGGCCTTGAACCCGATGGCCAGCCCCACGGCGATCAGGATCAGCGGCGCGGATTTGATCAGCAGTTGCGGGCGCGAATAGCTGGCGAAGGTTTCGGAAAAAATGGGGTCGAAAAAGATCAGCCGGATGGCGACGAACGGGTCCTTGCCCAGCATAGCAAACATGATACCGCCCGCCAGCATGGTCAGCGCCACGGCCAGAAACGGGTTGGCGATACGCCAGAGTTTCGACGGCTCCTTGCGTTTTTCCAGCCGGATCACGAGGTCACCTCATGTGCCACATGCATGTCGTGCGCACCTCCCATCATCAGGCCGATCTCTTCGACTGTCAGTCCCTTGGCAGGGCGCGCCTTGCTCAGACGCCCCTCGTTCAATGCGGCAAAACTGTCGGCCACTTCCAGCAATTCGTCCAGATCCTGGCTGATCACCAGCACGCCCGCCCCCTTGCCTGCCAAATCAAGCAGCGCCTGACGGATGGTCGCGGCAGCACTGGCATCGACGCCCCATGTGGGCTGGTTGACGATAATCACATCGGGGTCGAGTTCGATTTCGCGACCAATGACGAATTTCTGCAGATTGCCCCCGGACAGCGCGCGGGCCAGCACATGCGGCCCCGGCGTGCGCACGTCAAAGCGGGTGATGATCTCGCGGGCGAAGGTTTCGGTTTTGCCCCAGTCGATGAACCCGCCCTGCTCTAACCGCTTGCGCCCCGAAGCGGACAGCAACGCGTTTTCGGTCAGGCTCATGTCCGGGGCGGCAGCGTGGCCAAGGCGTTCTTCCGGGGCGGCAACCACGCCAAGCCCGCGGCGGCCATTGGGGCCAAGATGGCCAACAGGCTGGCCCCGAAGCCGGACCTGATGCGATGGCGCGCGCAATTCGCCCGACAGCATCAGCAGCAGTTCGTCCTGACCATTGCCCGCCACACCCGCGATGCCCAGAACCTCGCCCGCGCGAAGCTGGAACGAGATGTCTTTCAGCGAGGTGCCGAACGGGTTGTTGGATTTCAGCGAGAGAGCCTCGACCTCCAGCAGCACATCGCCCATGGCACGCGCCGGGCGTTCGGGCGGATTGAGAAGCTGCCCGACCATCAATTCGGCCAGTTCGCGCGCGGATTTCTCGCGCGGGTCACAGGTCGCGATCTTGCGCCCGCCGCGCAGGATCGTGGCTTCGTCACACAGCGCGCGAATCTCTTCCAGCTTGTGCGAGATATAGAGGATGGCTGTCCCTTCAGAGGACAGTTTGCGCAGCGTGCGAAACAGGATGTCCACCTCTTGCGGGGTCAGGACCGAAGTCGGCTCGTCCATGATCAGCAGTTTCGGGTCCTGCAACAGGCAGCGCACGATCTCGACCCGCTGGCGTTCGCCCGCCGACAACTCGCCCACCAGACGCGACGGGTCCAGCGGCAGGCCATATTCTTCGGACACAGTGCGGATACGCGCGGCCAGATCGCGCAAGGGGGGCGGGTTTTCCATGCCCAGCGCCACATTCTCGGCCACGTCCAATGCGTCGAACAGGCTGAAATGCTGGAATACCATGGCGACACCGCTCTGCCGCGCCTCGGATGGCTGGGCAGGTGCAAAGGGCGCGCCGCGCAGGGTCATCTGGCCGGCATCAGGGCGCACAAGGCCATAGATCATCTTGACCAGCGTGGATTTGCCCGCGCCATTCTCGCCCAGTAGCGCGTGAATCTGCCCCTCGCCAATGGCAAAGGAAACATCGTCATTGGCGCGCACACCGGGGTAGGATTTGCTCAAGCCGTCAAGCTGTAGCAAGGTGGCATGCATTTTCCCTGTCCCATTTGTTTTTTTCATGCGAGTCAAAGAAAACCTGCACGGGGCCGACATGACAAGCGAAATCGCGCTGGGCACCATTTATTGGGACACGATGCCTGATCGGTGACCAGTGCAGGTTTACCGGGTTCCAACTGCCCGAGAGCAGTTTTCGCTTTCGCGGGCAAGCCGCAGATTTTAAGGTATGCTCATGACCGATTTGCCCCGCTTTATCCATCTTCGCACCCATACCGAATATTCGCTGCTGGAGGGTGCGCTGCGCCTCAAGGCGCTGGTCAAGACCTGCGCCGAGAAAGGCTATCCGGCGATTGCCGTCACCGATAGTGACAACATGTTCTGCGCGCTGGAATTTTCGGTTCTGGCGGCGGGGTTGGGGGTGCAGCCGATTCTCGGCTGTCAGGTTTCGGTCGCCTATGATCCGACCGCGCCGGGCGAAAAGCCCCGGATGCCGGCACCCGTGGTCCTGCTGGCGCAATCCGAGCGCGGGTATGAAAACCTGATGGCGCTGAATTCCTGCCTGTATCTGGCGCGTGACCGGGTGGTGCCGCAAGTCACGCTCGATGAACTGGCGCAGCATCACGCCGGGCTGATCTGCCTGAGCGGGGGGGCAGATGGCCCGGTCGGCCGGTTGATCCGGACCAACCAGATGCCAAAGGCGCGCGCGCTGATGGAGCGGCTGGCGGCGATCTACCCTGACCGGTTGTATGTCGAATTGCAGCGCCATGCCGATGAAGGCGGCGAGATGATGGAGGCCGAGCGCGTCACCGAGCGCGCCTTTGTCGATATGGCCCATGCAGTATGCCTGCCTCTGGTCGCCACCAATGACGCCTATTTCCCCGATGCTGCCATGTACGAGGCTCATGATGCGCTGATCTGCATCAAGGAAGGTGCCTATGTGGACCAGTCCGCGCCACGCCGCCGCCTGACGCCCCAGCACTACCTGAAAACCCCCGAAGAAATGGCGGCACTCTTTGCCGATCTGCCCGAGGCGCTGGAAAACACAGTCGAGATCGCGCAGCGTTGCGCCTACAGGGCGTCGACCCGCGCACCGATTCTGCCACGCTTTGCCGATGACGAAGTGCAGGAACTGCGCCGTCAGGCCAAGGCCGGGCTGGCGGCGCGGCTGGCCGTCATTCCCCATGCCGCCTCGGTCGAGGAGTATGAAAAGCGGCTGGAATTCGAGTTGGGCATCATCGAGGGAATGGGCTTTCCCGGTTACTTCCTGATCGTGGCCGATTTCATCAAATGGGCGAAAGAGCAGGACATTCCCGTTGGGCCGGGGCGCGGGTCGGGGGCCGGTTCGCTGGTCGCCTATGCGCTGACCATCACGGATCTGGACCCGCTGCGCTATGCGCTGCTGTTCGAGCGGTTCCTGAACCCCGAACGTGTGTCCATGCCGGATTTCGATATCGATTTCTGCATGGACCGCCGCGAAGAGGTGATCCGCTACACGCAGGAAAAGTACGGCCATGACAAGGTGGGCCAGATCATCACCTTTGGTGCGTTGCTCAGCAAGGCCGCCGTGCGCGATGTGGGGCGCGTTCTGCAACTGCCCTATGGGCAGGTGGACAAGCTGTCCAAGCTGATCCCGGTCGAGGGCGTGAAGCCTGTGAGCGTGGCCAAGGCGCTGGCGGACGAGCCGCGCCTGCGCGAGGCCGCAAAGGCCGAAGAGGTTGTTGACCGCCTGCTGACCCATGCGCAAAAGGTCGAGGGGTTGTTGCGCAATGCCTCGACCCATGCTGCCGGGGTTGTCATCGGGGACCGACCGCTGGACCAGTTGGTGCCGCTCTATCGCGATCCGCGCTCGGACATGCCTGCGACGCAGTTCAACATGAAATGGGTGGAACAGGCCGGGCTGGTAAAATTCGACTTTCTGGGGTTGAAGACCCTGACGGTCATCCAGAATGCCATCGAGTTGTTGCGCAGGCGCGGGGTCGATCTGGATATCTCGACCATTCCGCTGGATGACGAGGCGAGCTACAAGCTCTACGCCTCGGCGCGCACAGTGGCGGTGTTTCAGGTGGAAAGCTCGGGCATGATGGACGCGCTGCGGCGCATGAAGCCCACTTGCATCGAGGATATCGTGGCACTGGTGGCGCTTTATCGGCCCGGCCCGATGGAAAATATCCCCACCTATTGCGAGGTGAAGAACGGCCTGAAGCCGCTGGAATCGATCCACCCGTCGATTGACCATATCCTGGAGGAAACCCAGGGGATCATCGTTTATCAGGAGCAGGTGATGCAGATCGCGCAGGTCATGGCGGGCTATTCGCTTGGGCAAGCCGATCTGTTGCGCCGCGCCATGGGCAAGAAGATTGCAGAGGAAATGGCCAAGGAACGGCCCAAATTCATCAAGGGGGCCATCGCAAACGGGGTCGAGGAAAAGAAGGCGGGCGAGGTCTTCGACCTGCTGGAAAAATTCGCCAATTACGGTTTCAACAAATCGCATGCGGCGGCCTATGCCGTGGTCAGTTACCAGACCGCTTGGCTGAAGGCCAATCACCCGGTTGAATTCATGGCCGGTGTGATGAATTGCGATATCCACCTGACCGACAAGCTGGCGGTCTATAAGCGCGAGGTGGACCGGATGGCGATTGCCGTCATCCCGCCCTGCGTGAACCGGTCGCGCGCGCGGTTTGACGTGGCGGACGGGGCGCTGGTCTATGGTCTGGGCGCGCTCAAGAATGTCGGGGTCGAGGCGATGCGCCTTGTGGTGGACGGGCGCGGTGACAAGCCCTTTGCCACGCTGTTCGATCTTGCACGCCGCGTGGATCTCAAGCGCGTCGGCAAGCGCCCGCTGGAAATGCTGGCGCGCGCGGGGGCCTTTGATCAGTTGGACCGCAACCGCCGCCGCGTCTTCGACAGCCTTGATGCGCTGGTGGGGTATTCGGCCGCGATCTTCGAGGCGCGCGCCTCGGATCAGGTCTCGCTCTTTGGCGAGGCCGGGGCCGACATTCCCGAGCCGCGCCTCAGTCCGGTCGATGACTGGCTGCCAACCGAACGTCTGGCGCAGGAGCATCAGGCCGTGGGGTTCTACCTGTCCGGCCACCCGCTGGATGATTATGCCGGGCCGCTCCGGCGCAAACAGGTCCTTACGCTGGCCGAGGTCGAACGCAAGGCCGCCCAGGGGGCCTTTGTGGCAAAGATCGCAGGCGCAGTCTCTGCGCGGCAAGAGCGCAAATCGGCGCGCGGCAACCGTTTCGCCTTTGTGCAGCTATCCGATCCGACCGGGTTATATGAGGTGACGGTCTTTTCCGATACGCTCGAGGCGGGCCGCCAGTATCTGGAGGCAGGCAAGAATGTGGTGCTGACGGTCGAGGCCACAATGGAGGCTGAGACTCTGAAACTGCTGGCGCGTGGCGTGCAGCCGATCGATGCGGTGGTCGCGGATGTCGGGGCCGCAGGATTGCGCGTCCATGTCGAGGACGAAGGCACGATTGCGACAGTCGCTGATCTTCTGGCGCGCTACAGCGATGGTCCGGCGCGCGCGCGTGGCCCGCTGTGGTTTTGCGTGACCGACCGCATCAACGGACAGGAATACGAGATCGAGACAGGGTCCGAATTCGCGGTCACTCCCCAGATTCAGGGGGCAGTCAAGTCGCTGGACGGGGTTGTGCTGGTCGAGGAATTGTAAGCGGGGGTCTGAGCGATCTTGCTGCATTTGCCGCCAGGCTGCCTTTGGCGCAGCCAAAGGCACATCAAGTGGTGTCCCAAGAGGGGGGCGCGCC
>SKRW01000217.1 GCA_007118295.1 Paracoccaceae bacterium
GCGGACCCTTCAGAAAAGACCAGATGCGCCGCCTGTGCATAATGCTGCATCTGCTCATGCAGATTCAGCGCCTCGGGGTAGACGATGCGCACGCCCAGATCACGCAGACAGGCGACCAGATACCGCTCTGCTGCATGTGCGCCCTGCGTGTGCTCCAGCCCCGCCCGCGTGACAAAGGCAACGCCCGAGGGCGTCACCCTTGGCAGATTGCCCGCGATGCGCGCCTCCAGCGCATCCAGATACGCGGCAGGCGTTGGCGGCCCGTCCAGATGCTCGCCCTGTGCGGCGACATGGACCTGACGAAACAGCGTTGGCCGGGTGACAAGCCGCACACGGTCTTGCGGGACATTCAGCCAGTCCATCACGGCGCGAAACATGGCCGAAGGTGCCGGGGAATCGTCACGTGCAAGCCGGGTAAAGACCACAGGCAGGTCGGGCCATTCGGCCAGCGCCTGCGGCAGGCGCGGCACAGTCTCGGCCACCAGATGGCCGAAATGGTTTTCATAGACCGACGCAAAGATGACCGGCTCATCCACGGTTTCGCCCGCATCGTTGGGAAAGCGCGGCGGGGCGCAACTCAGCCTGCCGCGACGAAACAGACGGGCATGGGTCTGGGAATGGAACTCAGGCCATAGCGCACCGGGCCTGGTCCGACCCGGCGCGGGCCCGATCATCACGTCCTGAAAGTGCATCACAGGTGGCAGGGCGTCCTGCACCGGGGTCTGGCCGACCGGATCAGCAGGGGGGATGCGCGTGCGCGCAGGGGTCTGTGGCACCGATGATCAACCCTGAACAAGCATGAATAAAGGCCAAAGCGTAGCCCAGCCGCGCTACTGGCGCAAGGCATGTCCGGGCAGTGCGGCGCGCGACAACTTCCGGAACATTGCGGAAACATCCGCTTGACGCGGCAGCGATTCCTTATATTTCTCGGCGCATGACAGCCCCGGTCCTCGTCTGGTTCAAGCGCGATCTGCGCATCACCGATCACCCTGCGCTGGCGGCGGCGGGGCCTTATGTCCTGCCGGTCTATGTCATCGAGCCTGATTACTGGCGACTGCCCGACACATCGGCCCGGCAATGGGCCTTTACCGCCGAGGCGCTGGACAGCCTGCGCACAGACCTTGGCGCGCTGGGGCAGCCGCTGATTGTCCGGCAGGGCGACGCAGTGACGGAACTGGCGCGGTTGTGCAAACGCCACCGGATCACGCGCATCCTCAGCCATGAAGAGACAGGCAATGCCTGGACCTATGCGCGCGACAAGCGCGTCGCTGCATGGGCGCGGGACAATGGGATCATATGGCAGGAACTGCCGCAATGCGGGGTCGTGCGGCGACTGCATTCGCGCGATGGCTGGCAGGGCGCGCGCAACAGGTTCATCCGTCAGGGACTGGTCGAGGAGATCCGCGCACTTGCCCCGGTCTGCAGCAGTGACGCGACGCATCTGCCCGCCCCGCGCGCGCTTGGCCTTGGGCCAGACCCCTGCCCCAACCGCCAGACCGGCACCCACAAAGCCGCCCGCGCGACACTGGACAGCTTTCTGGCCCATCGCGCCGAAGGCTACCGGCAAAAGATGTCGTCGCCCTTGTCGGCCGAGCGCGCCTGTTCGCGCCTGTCGCCCTATCTGGCGCTGGGGCTCTTGTCGGTGCGCGAGGTGGAACTGGCGCGGCAGGCCGCACGCGCAGACCGGCCCGGATGGGCCGCATCCATGAACAGCTTTGCCAAGCGCCTTGCATGGCGCGATCACTTCATCCAGAAACTCGAAGACGAGCCCGAACTGGAATACCGCTGCCTGCATCCGGCGCATGAAGGGCTGCGCGACACCGACGCTGCGCGCCTGCAGGCGTGGTGCGCGGGCGAAACCGGCGTGCCCTTTGTCGATGCCTGCATGCGGTATCTGCGCGCGACCGGCTGGCTGAACTTCCGCATGCGCGCGATGCTGATGTCCTTTGCCAGTTATCACCTGTGGCTGGACTGGCGCGACACGGGCGCGCATCTGGCGCGCCTGTTCACCGATTATGAACCCGGCATCCACTGGAGTCAGTGCCAGATGCAATCGGGCACAACCGGTATCAACACGTTGCGCATCTATAACCCGGTGAAACAGGGCCATGATCAGGACCCCGAAGGCCGCTTTATCCGTGCATGGGTGCCGGAATTGCGCGATATGCCCGTGCAGTATCTGCATAGCCCATGGGCCGCGCCCGAAGGGGCTGCGCCGCGCTACCCTGCGCCGATTGTCGATCTCGACATGGCGGGACGACATGCGCGCGATGTCCTGTGGGGGCTGCGCAAGGCGCACGGGTTTCGCGACACCGCCGCGCAGGTCGCCCTGAAACACGCGTCCCGCGCCCACGATTCCGACCGCAGCAGCGCCCGCGCCCAGCGCGTGACGCGCCGCAAGCGACACGACCCCGCACAACTGAGCCTTGATCTGTAAGCGCGTCCGGGCACCACATCATTCATCCGCGAACCAGTCATGGTTCATGTCGCGGACTCTGGCGATCTGCGCGTTGATCCGCGAAAGATGCGTGCGAATGGCAGCGACAGCCTTGTCTTCCGACCGGTCTTTCAGCGCTTGCACGATGCGGACATGATCGTCCCATGCCCCACGCGACGCAAAGGACAGCGACAGCATGCGCACGCGGTCCATATGGCCCTTGTTTTCGGCAATCAGCATCCAGACGAATTCGACCCCGGCGCGCGCGCAGATTTCCCGATGGAACGCATCATCCAGTCGGTGAAACAGCGCCTTGTCCCCGGCGTTTATCGCCGCATCTTGTTCCGTGATGATCTTCTCCAGCGCGGCAATGCTGTCATCCGACAGGTTGGCAACTGCCTTGCGGACAGTCTCGACTTCCAGCGCGGTGCGGATAAAGCGCGCGCGCTCCACGTCCTTGGCCGAAATGAGCGTGACCGTGGTGGCCCTTTGTGGGCGAATCAACAGAAACCCCAGCTTGGACAGCCGGTAGAAGGCATCGCGCACAGGCTGGCGTGACACGCCGATGGCGCGGGCCACGTCCACTTCCGAGAGTTTCGCACCGGGCGGCAATTCCAGCGACAGTATCTGTGCGCACAGGGCGTCAAAGACCTGATCGGCCGTGCTGGGTCGGGGCTGAACGTCAATGGTCGAGAGAGGCAGGGTATTCGCCATGATCGATTCCTTGATATTGACGCAGTTCCTTTTCTGGAATATTAGTCGATTAGAATGATATTTGTCCAGTGGGCCGGTGTTTCAACAGGAAATGCACCACAAAGGGCAGTATGTCAGGGGCACAATGGGCACAAGACAAGCCACGCAGCAAATAGATTCAGGCAAGAAACCTGATTTTTCGAATGGCCTGCCCAGCGCGACAGCGGCCTGCCAGATCGTATTCAAATCTTCCGGCACCCACCCAGCCGCCAATGCAACCATACCCATGTTTCGTGAAAATGCCGCTGGCCCCGGTGTGCCCCGGCAGCTTCGGGCCAACGGCCCCGCGCGGATGGTGCCTGCGTTTCGTGGCGTCGGCGCCGATGCGAAAGGCGCGCCGCACCCCTACGCACATACGCGATCGACCGATTGCCGCACGGGCTGGTTTCGCTTCGCTGTCGCAGGTGATAGCGTCAAGGTCGGTCCGGGCGATGCCTTTGCCCTTCCACCGCATGCCGAACAGGGCTGCATCTGGCAGCAGCCGGGCACACTGATTGACAGCCTTGCTGCGCGTCGCGACGTATTTCTGTAAGAGGCACAAATGCTTGAAACCTGGCGCTGGTATGGACCGGACCTTGACCCGATCACCCTTGGCAGCATCGCGCAAACAGGCGTAACGGGCATCGTCAGTGCCTTGCATGAAATCCCCTATGGCGCGGTCTGGACACGCGACGAGATCGCCGCACGGCGCCAGCAGATCGAAGCGGGCGGGTTTTCATGGGCCGTGGTCGAAAGCCTGCCGGTGCACGAGCGTATCAAGCTGGGCGACGGTGATCTGTCCGGCCTGTTCGCCAGTTACCGCCAGTCCATGGCCAATCTGGCCGCCGAGGGCGTGCAGGTCATCTGCTACAATTTCATGCCGCTTCTGGACTGGACCCGGACCGAGCTTGCCCACCCCCTGCCCCATGGCGGCACCTGTCTGCGCTTCGAGACACATCGCATGGCCGCCTTCGAAATCCATATGCTGGGGCGCGAGGCTGCGCGGGACGCTTACCTGCGTGAAACCCGTGTCCGCGCCGCGGACTGGGCAGACCGCGCCACCGATGCAGACCGCGCCGAATTGCTGAGCGCCATCATGGCCGGCATGCCCGGCGCGTTCGACCGATATGATATTGCAGGACTGCGCCGCCAGCTTGCGCGCTATGACGGGCTGACGGCGGCGGATATTCGCGCCAACCTCGCGCGCTTTCTGGCCGAAATCGTGCCCGCGGCCGCCGATCTGGGCCTGCGCCTGTGCATCCACCCTGACGATCCGCCCCGCGACATTCTGGGCCTGCCCCGCATCGTGTCGAGCGCCGAAGACATCGCTTTCATCCTTCAGACACAGGACAGCCCCGCAAATGGCCTGACATTATGCACCGGATCGCTGGGTGCCGGGGCGGAAAACGACCTGCCCGCCATCGCGCGACGCTTTGCGGACCGTATCCACTTTGCCCATCTGCGGAATGTGCGCAAAGACCCTGACGGCAGCTTCGAGGAGGCAGCGCATCTGGACGGCGACACCAACATGGTTGCCGTTATTGCGGAACTGCTGGCAGAAGAGGCCCGCCGCCGCGACATGGGGCGGACTGATGCGCAAATCCCCTTCCGGCCAGATCACGGGCATGTGCTTGGCCCCGACCATGACCTGCCCGCAGTGGTCGGCTACCCATATGTGGGGCGTCTGCGCGGGTTGGCAGAGTTGCGTGGCGTGATCCGCGCGCTGTCCCATACGGCATATCAATCTTTTGAACGGAGCGCCCGATGACCCCGAAACTGATCCTGTCCATTGGCGAAGCGATGGTCGAGTTGTCGCAGGCCGACGGTCCCGAATTGTGGCGGCTTGGGATCGCGGGTGATACGCTGAATACAGCGTGGTATCTGCGCGGTCTGCTGCCCCAGACATGGCGCGTGGGCTATCTGTCGCGCGTCGGCACTGGGCCATTCTCGCAGCGGATGGTCGATTTCCTGACACTGGAAGGAATCGAGACGACCCATGTCAGCCGCGACCCCATGCGCGAAATCGGGCTGTATGCGATTTCACTGGATCACGGCGAGCGCAGTTTCAGCTACTGGCGCGACAGTTCTGCCGCAAAAGGGCTGGCCGATGACGATGCGCGGCTTGCAGCCGCGTTCGCCGATGCCGCGATCCTGTATCTTTCGGGGATCACACTGGCGATCCTGTCCGACACGGCCCGAACCCGCCTGAAGGCCGCGCTGGCGGATGCGCGCGCGCGCGGCGCGCAGGTGGTCTTTGACCCCAATCTGCGCCCGCGCCTTTGGCCGGACAACGCCACCATGTGCAACGCAATCGAGGCGATGGCCGCAGAGTCGGACCTGATCCTGCCCAGCTTTGACGATGAATCCTGCCATTTCGGCGATGCCGATCTGCACGCGACCCGCGCGCGCTATCTGGGCTGCGGCGCGAGGCATGTGGTGGTCAAGAACGCGGGCGGGCCGATCCTGTTCGGCGGCAGCGCAGGCGACGGGCTGATCGATGACCTGACACCCGATCAGCCGGTCGATACCACTGCGGCGGGCGACAGCTTCAACGCGGGCTATCTGGCCGCGCTGGTGCAAGGGGTCGATTGCGCAGCCGCGATCCGCGCGGGCCATGCACTCAGCCGTCAGGTGATCCGGCACCCCGGCGCCCTTGTGCGCGAAGCGATAGACGCGGCGCGCTAAGCGCGGTCAGACGGTCGCACCGATCTGCCACGGCACGAATTCGTGGTCTCCAAGGCCCAGCGCCTCGGATTTGCTGGCCTGCCCCGAGGCGGTCGCGAGGATCATTGCCACGATCTCTTCGGCCTTGTCCTGCATCGTGACCCCGTCCAGCAGGTCGCCACAATTCAGGTCCATATCATCAGGCATGGCATTGAACAGGCGCGAATTGGTCGCCAGTTTCAGCGTCGGCGCGGGTTTGGACCCGAATGCAGAGCCCCGCCCGGTGGTAAACACCACAATCTGCGCACCCCCTGCAATCTGGCCGGTGACCGACACCGGGTCATAGCCCGGCGTATCCATGAAATTCAGCCCCGGCTCTGTGATGAGTTCGGCATAATCCAGCACCGCGCTCAGGGGCGTCCGCCCACCCTTGGCCACGGCCCCAAGCGATTTTTCCAGAATTGTCGTCAGCCCGCCCAGCTTGTTGCCCGGACTGGGGTTGTTGTCGAGCGAGGCACCATTCTTTGCGGTATAGTCTTCCCACCAGCGGATCTGGCTCATGAGTTTTTCGGCCTGTTCCTGTGATGCCGCGCGCGCAATCAGCAGGTCTTCGGCGCCATATATCTCGGGCGTTTCCGACAGCACGACCGATGCGCCCTGCGCAACCAGAATATCGCTGGCCAGACCCAGCGCCGGATTGGCCGTGATGCCCGAAAACCCGTCCGAACCACCGCATTGCAACGCGACTTTCAGCGCCGAGGCGGGCGCTGGCGCGCGTTCCACGGCATTGACCTCTGGCAGCAGGGCGCGCACGCGCGCCTTGACCGCGTCGATGGTGGCACGAGTGCCGCCACTGCCCTGAATGGTCAGCCCGTGAAACCGCGCCGCCGCACCCAGCGTCTGCTTCATGCGGCCGATCTGCATCACCTCGCAGCCCAGCCCCACAAACAGCGCCGCCCCCACATTCGGATGGCCCGCATGGCCCGCAAGCACGCGTGTAAGCGCCTGAAAACCGGCACCGCTATCCGCCATCCCGCAGCCCGAGCCATGGGCAAAGGCCGCGATCCCGTCGATATTCGCAAACCCGTCCAGCGCGCCCTCGCGTGACAATTCCTCGGCGGCGCGGCGAATGGCTGTGGCCGAACAGTTCACTGTCGCTACAAGGGCGACGAAATTGCGCGTGCCGACCTGCCCGCTACTGCGATGATAGCCCGTGAACTGCATCGCGGGCCTGCGCTGTTCCTCAATCGCCGCACGCGCGCTCAGCAGCGCCTCGCCGGGGCGCACACGGTTGGAATGGGCTCCAAAGGCAAGGTTATGGCCATGAACATGCGCGCCTGTCGCAATCGCGTCAGTCGCGTAGCCGATAATCTGGCCATATTTCAGCACCGCCGCCCCCTTGGCGATGGGGTGGCGTGCAATCTTGTGACCAGCGGGCGCGATGCCCTTTTCGGTCAGGATCGCCACACTGTCATCGGGGTGCAGAATCAGCGGGTCAGCCATGTATCGCCCTTTCGGCCATTGCGCGCGCGCCAAAGCCTGTCAGCCCGGTCAGCGCCAGAGTCAAATCCTGAGTAAAGCCTGTATCCTGCCGCAACGACGTCGGAAACACCTCGGACAGCGACAGAAATCCGGCAACCGTGTCTGCCGGGGTTTCGCACCACAATGCGGCAAGCTGCCGGGCCAGCGGGTCCTTGACCTCGATCCTGTCACCGCGTTCGCCCTTGCCCGAGGCATAGCGCATCCATGCAGCCACAGCCAGGGTCAGCCCCGGTGCCCTGCACCCCACTGCGCGCCTGTCTGCAATCGTGCCCAGAATGCGCTGCGGCAGCTTCTGGCTGCCATCCATCGCAATCTGCCACGTCCGGTGACGGATCGCGGGATTGGCGTAGCGTGCCGACAGTGCCCCGGCATAGGCGACAAGGTCCACGCCTTCGGGCGGGGCCAGCGACGGGATGATCTCGTGCTGCCAGAGTTGCGACAGAAAGCGGGGGAAGACCGGGTCGGCCATGGCGTCGGAAACAGTTTCATGACCGGCCAGATAGCCCAGATAGGCCAGCGCGCTGTGAGTGCCATTCAGCATCCGCAGCTTCATATGCTCGAATGGTGTGACATCGGCCACCATCTGCACGCCCACTGCCGCGAAATCCGGGCGCGGGCCGCAGAACCTGTCTTCGACCACCCATTGGCGAAAGGGCTCATGCAGCACCGGCGCGGCATCGGGCCTGCCGGTCAGATCGGCAACCCGCGCCAGATCGGCCTCGGTTGTGGCGGGCACGATCCGGTCCACCATGGTCGAGGGGAACGCGCCCTGCGTCTCGATCCACTCGGCCAGTGAGGGGTCGATCAGGCGCGCAAGCTCCAGCACCACGCCACGCAGGACACGCCCATTCTCCGGCAGGTTGTCGCAGCACAGCACCGTGAAGGGCGCAAGTCCCTGCGCACGGCGCAATTCCAGCGCACGCACCAGATAGCCGGGGGCGGACTTGGGCAGGGCAGCGGCCAGATCATGCAGGATATCTGGGTGATCGGCACGCAACCGTCCGGTTGCAGGCTCGTGGCAATAGCCCTTTTCCGTAACCGTCAGGCTGACGATATGCGTGGTCGGGGCGGCCATCGCATCCAGCACCGCGCGCGGATTCTCGGGGGCGACCAGCACATCGCGCAGAACCGTCACGGTCTGCGCGCGCGCCCCTTCGGGTGCAAGTTCCAGCGCCGTATAGGCCCAGCCCTGCGGGCGCAGCCTGTCGCGTGTGCCGGGCGATTGCAGCGACACCCCGATGATCCCCCAATCGCCACCAGAGATTGCCATCGCCTCGGCAATATAGACCGCCCCGAAGGCGCGAAAGAACGCCCCCAGCCCCAGATGCACGATCCCGGCCGGGTCTTGGGCAGGCGGATGATACACCCTATCGTGCAAGCCAGCCTCCATCGACACTCAGGATCGCGCCGTTGATGTAGTCGGATGCAGGTGCGGACAGGAACACGGCCGATTGCGCGATATCCTCGGGACGTCCCCAGCGCCCGGCGGGGATACGGTCCAGAATTGCCAATGACCGCGCGGGGTCGGCGCGCAGGGCTTCGGTGTTGTTGGTCTCGATGTAGCCCGGCGCAATGGCGTTGACGTTCAGCCCGCTGGCGGCCCATTCATTTGCCATCAGCTTTGTCAGCCCGGCCACGCCATGTTTGCTGGCCGTATAGGACGGCACGCGGATGCCCCCCTGAAATGACAGCAACGAGGCAATGTTGACGATCTTGCCCTGCCTCCGCGGCAAGGCGGCACGCGCGAAAGCCTGACAGGTAAAGAACAGCGCCTTGAGGTTCACGTCGATCACATCGTCCCAGTCGGCCTCGGCGAAATCCACTGCATCGTCGCGCCGGATGATCCCCGCGTTATTCACCAGAATGTCGATCTGTTCGAATGCGAACACATCGCGCGCGGCCATCGGGTCGGCGAAATCCAACGACAGGAAACGCCCGCCGCTCATGCGCGCAAGGGTTTCGTCACAGTTTCTCCGCCCGGCGGCGATAACATCGGCCCCGGCCTGCGCCAGCGCCACGGCAATCGCCTGCCCGATGCCGGTATTCGCGCCCGTGACCAGCGCGCAGCGCCCTTCCAGCGAAAACGCGTTCACAGCATATCCTCCGGCTGGATGACATTCTTGTCGGTTTTGTCGATAGTGTCGCCCGCCATGGCCCAGC
>SKRW01000205.1 GCA_007118295.1 Paracoccaceae bacterium
AAACGCCATGGTGCGCTGGGCGTCGAGGAATATCAGGCCATGGGCTATCCATCGGCAGCGATGCGCAACTATCTGGCCCGGCTGGGCTGGAGCCATGGCAATGACGAATTCTTTTCGGATGCGCAGGCGCGCGACTGGTTCGATCTGGGCGGGATCGGCAAGTCGCCCGCGCGGCTGGATTTCAAGAAACTGGACCATCTGACCGCGCAGCATATGAGCATTGCCGACAATGCTGCGCTGCTGCATGAATTGGAGGCTTATCTGGCTGCAACAGGTGCGGATGCGCTGGACGAGGGCCAGCGCGACGGGCTATTGCGCGCGATGCCACTGGTCAAGGACAAGGCGAAGAGTTTTGCGCAAATTCTTGAAAAGGCGCATTTTGTGCTAACTTGTCGTCCTGTGGTGCCGGATGAAAAAGCGGCAAGGGCACTGGATGATGTATCCCGTGGTATACTGAAAGAATTGACGCCGCGCCTGCAAAATGCTACGTGGTCGCGAGATAATCTGGAGGGGGAAGTCGCGGCGCTGGCAGAATCGCATGGTCTGGGTCTGGGCAAGTTGGCGCAACCCCTGCGCGCGGCCCTGGCCGGGCGGACCAGCAGCCCCAGTGTCTTTGATATGATGATGGTTCTGGGCCGCGAGGAATCGCTTGCGCGGATCACGGATGCAACGGTCTGAGGTCAGCCAATCCTGACCTCGGCCTCTTCGGTTACGGGTTTGTCTGCGAGGTATTCTGCCCGCAGGCCTTTGGGAAAGGATGCGCAATGGCAGACACTCAGGATCATGCGAAACTGACACTTGGCGGCAAGGTCATCGACCTGCCGGTCTTGAAGCCCTCGGTCGGGCCGGATGTGGTGGACATCCGCAAACTCTATGCTCAGGGTGACGTGTTCACCTATGACCCCGGCTTTACCTCGACAGCGTCATGCTCATCGACGATCACCTATATCGATGGTGATGCGGGTGAGTTGCTGTATCGCGGCTACCCGATCGAGCAACTGGCCGAGAAATCGCATTTTCTGGAAACCTGCTATCTGCTGCTTTACGGAGAGCTGCCCGCTGCCGCCGATCTGGAAGATTTCGAGATGCGGGTGACGCGGCACACGATGCTGCATGAACAGATGCAGTATTTCTTCCGCGGGTTCCGGCGTGACAGCCACCCGATGGCCGTCATGACTGGCGTGGTCGGCGCGATGTCGGCATTCTACCACGATTCGACCGATATCAATGACCCCTGGCAGCGCGAAGTCGCCGCGATCCGCATGATCGCCAAGATGCCCACGATTGCCGCATGGGCCTATAAATATTCGATTGGCCAGCCCTTCGTTTACCCGAAAAACAGCCTCGATTATGCGGGCAATTTCCTGAACATGTGCTTTTCGGTCCCGGCCGAGGAATATATCGTCGATCCGATCCTGTCCCGCGCGATGGACCGGATCATGATGCTGCATGCGGACCATGAGCAGAATGCCTCGACCTCGACCGTGCGTCTGGCAGGGTCGTCAGGGGCGAACCCGTTTGCCTGCATCGCGGCGGGTATTGCCTGCCTGTGGGGTCCGGCGCATGGCGGGGCCAATCAGGCCTGTCTGGAAATGCTGCAGGAAATCGGCAGCGTTGACCGCATCCCCGAATATATCAAACGCGCCAAGGACAAGGACGACCCGTTCAAGCTGATGGGCTTTGGACACCGGGTCTACAAGAATTTCGATCCGCGCGCGAAGGTGATGAAGCAATCCGCAGATGAGGTTCTGGGCCTGTTGGGGATCGAGGATAACGAGACGCTGAAAATCGCCAAGGAGCTGGAGCGGATCGCGCTGGAGGATGAGTATTTCATCTCGAAGAAGCTTTATCCGAATGTCGATTTCTATTCCGGCATCATTCTTGAGGCGATGGGCTTTCCGACCTCGATGTTCACGCCGATCTTTGCGCTGTCGCGCACGGTGGGCTGGATCAGCCAATGGAAAGAAATGATCTCGGACCCGGAGCAGAAAATCGGTCGCCCGCGCCAGCGCTACACCGGTGCGCCCCGGCGCGAGTACACTGAAATCGAGGTTCGCTGACCCATTTTATCGTGAACTGTGCGCCGCCCCCTTGTGGGGGCGGCGTTTCCATGTTCCGCCTGCAAGGAACCCGTCGGCGACACAGGAATTGTTCGGATATGAAACCCATTCTTCCCTGGCTGACACTTGCCGCAACGGCGGCTTTCCTGCTGTCCCCCCTCGTGACGGACCCGTTCTCCGGGTTCGCGCCAGATAGATTCCCGGTGCCACAGGTCAATCCTCCGGTGCAGCCCGCAGGCTATGCCTTTGCGATCTGGAGTGTGATCTATCTGTGGTTGGGGATCAGTGCGATTGTCGGCGTCTGGGCGCGCCGGGGGGATGACGGCTGGCACCGGATGCAACTGCCGTTGACGCTCAGCCTTGGTCCGGGGGCGTTGTGGCTGTGGGTGGCGGGCGTGAACGCGCCTGCCGCAACTGCGCTGATCTTCTGGATGCTGGGCTGTGCATTGTGGGCGGTGCTGACCGTGCCGCGCAAGGACCGCTGGCTGGCGCAGGCGCCAGTCGCGCTTTATGCGGGGTGGCTGACGGCTGCGGCCCATGTGTCGCTGGGCATATTGCTGGGCGGTTATGGTCTGGCCACGCCCGAGAACGCTGCCGTGATCGGCTTGGGCCTTGCGGTGCTGATCGGCTTGGGCGTGGCACTCGCACGGCCCCATGTGCCGGAATACACGATTGCCGTGATCTGGGCGCTGATCGGCGTGCTGGTCGCCAATCTGGGCGCGAGCGTGCTGGTGCAGGTTGTGGTGATCGTGGCGCTTGGGGTGATGAGCGGTGCCATGTTCTACGGTCTGAGGGCTGGACAGGCACGCGCAGGCCTGTAGAACTGGCCTATATCCCCGAGAACGGAGGCGACCTTGCCCCATGACCCCCTGATACTTGCCCCGGATGGCAGTGTAACGCGCCTGCGCGCGATCATGCGGGCGCTGCGCGACCCGGCGACAGGCTGCCCCTGGGATATCGAGCAGGATTTCGCGTCCATAGCGCCCTATGCGATCGAGGAAGCCTATGAGGTGGCCGACGCGATTGCCCAATCGGACTGGCCCGCACTGCAGGGCGAGTTGGGCGACCTGCTGTTGCAGGTGGTCTATCACGCGCAGATGGCCGAAGAGGCGGGGTATTTCACCTTTGCCGATGTGGCACGCAGCATCTCGGACAAGATGGTCGCGCGCCATCCGCATGTCTTTGGCACCGAAAGCCGCGACAAGAGCGCCGAGCAGCAGACCCGCGACTGGGAAGCCGTCAAAGCCGCCGAGCGCGCCGCGCAGGCGCAGGACGGTGTGCTTGAAGGGGTCGCGCTTGGCCTGCCGGCGCTGATGCGCGCGGTCAAGCTGCAGAAACGCGCGGCACGGGTGGGGTTCGACTGGCCCGAGACTGCGCAGGTGCTGGACAAGATGCAGGAAGAGGCGCGCGAACTGGTCGCGGCCCGTGAGACCCTGTCTCAGGCCGAAATCGCCGAGGAATTCGGTGATCTGCTGTTCGTGATGGCCAATCTGGGCCGCCATCTGGGGGTGGACCCGGAAGCGGCGCTGCGCGCGGCCAATGCCAAATTCACCCGCCGCTTCCGTGCCATCGAAGCGGCCCTTGCACGCGAGGGCCGCGGCCCCGAAGACAGCGATCTGGCCGAGATGGACCGGCTGTGGGATGCGGCCAAGGATGCAGAGAAACGCGATGCTGCCAAGTGACCGGACATTGACCGAGGATGGGCTTGCGCCTGCGGGGCAGGGATCAGTGCTGTTGCTGGCCTGCGGGGCGCTTGCGCGCGAGATCCTTGCGCTGAAGGCCGCGAATGGCTGGACCCATCTGGATCTGCACTGCCTGCCTGCGGACCTGCATCTGTGGCCCGACCGCATCCCCGATGCAGTCGAGCGGGCCGTGCGGCGCTACCGTGACCAGTATGACACTGTCTTTGTGGTCTATGCCGATTGCGGCACAGGCGGGCTGCTGCAGGCGCGCTGCGCCGCGCTGGGTGTCGAGATGGTGGCAGGCCCGCATTGCTACGCGTTTTTCGAGGGGGTCGAGGCCTTTGCCGAAAAGGCCGAAGACGAGATGACGGCCTTCTACCTGACGGATTTTCTGGTGCGCCAGTTCGATGCCTTTGTCTGGAAGCCGATGGGCTTTGACCGGCACCCCGAGTTGATTCCGATGATGTTCGGAAATTACACGAAACTCATCTATCAGGCGCAGACCGAGGATCCGGATCTGGATGCAAAGGCGCGCGGCTGCGCCGCGCGTCTCGGGCTGGCATATGAGCGGCGCTTTACCGGATATGGCGATCTGGGCCGGGCCTTGGCGCGTCTCGCCTGATCTGCGGCCCGGTCCGGGGGCTGGCCGGGGAATTGAGTATTTCTGGCAAGATGAAACGGGCAGGGGACCCTGGAGGAGATGCGTAGGGTGGGTGGTTCTGCCGCAAGGCAGGTTCACCCACCAAACCTGTCAGCGGCGCCGGATGAGATAGGCTGTGGCCGCCCCTGCCGGTTCGTGGCCCAGGAAGGCATGGCCGGATTCGGCGCAGAAATGCGGGATGTCGACCAGTGCGGCGGGGTCGCTGGCCAGCACGCGCAGCACGTCGCCCGATGCCATTGCCTTGAGCCGTTTGCGCGCCTTGAGGACGGGCAGCGGGCATAGCAGGCCGATCGTGTCGAGTTCCTGTTCGGGCATTATCGAGCGCGGCTCCCGCCGCGGCGACGCGGGCTGGCGGGGGTGAGCCCGGCCTGCATCAGTGCTGTCATCGGGTGGTCGGGCGCGGTGGGCTGATACTGATCCAGAAGGGCCGCCAATGCCAGATCGGGTGCAGTGTCGGCAGGCAGGCTGAGCGCCCAGTCGATCAGGATCGAGCGGCATTCGGCATCCGAAATGCCCTCGATCCGGTAGCTTTCGCGGATCAGGCCCTTGGGGTCATGCGGGGTTTGCATCGCTCTCTTCTTTCTGTGAGGGGGCATCGGGGCTGCGGAGCAGGGCCGAGATGCAGTGTTCCGCTTTCGTGATCTGGTCCTGCAAGTCCTGCGCGAGCGCATCGGCACTGTCTGCCCTTGCCGCCGACAGGATCGTCTTGCGTGCGCCGGGGCCAAGCTCGGCGATATCTGAAATCCTGTCGGCCAGCAGGCGACCAGTGGCTTGCAGCGTCCAGCACAGCCGGTAGGCCGCAAGCAGGCAGGTTTCGGCCTCGGGCGTCAGGATATGTGCGCGACGCCCTGCGCGAAGCTGCGCTTCGACCCGGTGGGCGGGATGGCCTGCGGCCAGCGCGCAGAACTGCGCGGCGAGTTCGATATCCATCAGCCGCCCCGGACCTGATTTGGCGTCCCACAGGCCATGGGCGGGTTTGGCCTCGGCCAGGCGCGCGCGCATGTCGACCACGTCCTGCCGGATGCTGCTGCCCGTCGCTTTGTCGGCCAGCAGCGCGCGGCGGAAGCTCTCGATCTCGGCCCCGAGTGCGACCGAGCCCGCGACACGGCGCGCGCGGGTCAGCGCCAGATGTTCCCATGTCCAGGCATCATTGCGCTGATAGGTCTTGAAGGCGGTCAGGCTGGTCGCGACCGGCCCCTGCCGCCCCGAGGGGCGCAGGCGCATATCGACCTCATAGAGGCGTCCTTCGGCGGTGGGTGCTGAAATGGCGGTCAGAAACGCCTTGGTCAGGCGGGCATGGTAGCTGCGCGCATCGAGCGGGCGGGCACCATCGGACTGGCTGTCGCCATCGGCGTCATAGATCACGATGAGGTCCAGATCCGACGCTGCATTGAGTCGCCCCGCACCTAGTGACCCCATGCCCAGCACCACGGCCCCGTTGCCCGGCACATGACCATGCTTGCGCGCGAATTCCTGCGTGACCACGGGCCAGAGTGCGCCCAGCGTGGCCTCGGCAAGGGCTGCATATTGCTGGCCTGCCTCGAACGCGTCGATCAGGCCGCGCAAATGGTGCACGCCCGTGCGGAAATGCCATTCGCGCGCCCAGATCCGGGCAGCATCAAGCTGGCGTTCGTAATCATCCAGGCTGGCAAGTCGGTCGGCGAGGGTGCGCTGAAGCTGCGCGGTTTCTGGCCAGGGGGTGAAGAAGCTGCCGCCGATCACGGCATCCAGCACCGCCGCGTTGCGCGACAGATAGGCGGCGAGGCGCGGCGCTGTTGCGCAGATGTCAACAATCAGGTCGATCAACTGAGGATTGGCTTCGAATAGTGAGAAAAGCTGCACCCCTGCGGGCAAGCCACCCAGAAAACGGTCGAACTGGGCAAGGGCTGCATCCGGGTCGGCCGCGTCCTGCAGTTTGCACAGGATCTGGGGCCGGACGCGCTTGAAGATTTCCTTCGCGCGGCTGGAGCGCAGCGCGCCGTAGCTGCGCCAGCCTTCGACCAGCGCCTGTGCGGCTTCGGACAGGTCAGGTTCCTCGGCCTCGGGCGTGTCGGGGGCAAAGAAGCCTTCGGTCAGGCTGGCCACATTGGCCAGGCGGGTCTTGAGGGTGCTGCGAAAGGTCTCCGTCGCAGGCTCGCCCATGAACCGCGCGATGCGGTCAAAGCCGTCGGGGCTGGTGGGCAGTTTCTGGGTCTGGGCATCCTGCACCATTTGCAGGCGGTGTTCGATTTCGCGGTGCTGGATGTAATGGGCAGTCAGCTTGTCCGCCACGTCGGGGGGGATCCAGCCCTTGGCGGCAAGGGCTGACAGCCCGTCGACCGTGCGCGGGCTGCGCAGGTCGGGGTCGCGGCCCCCGGCGATAAGCTGGCGGGTCTGGGTGAAAAACTCGATCTCGCGGATGCCGCCCTGACCCAGCTTGATGTCATGCCCTTCCAGCGTCAGCGCACCGCCCAGCCCCTTGTGCGCCTTGATCTTGAGGCGCATGTCATGGGCGTCCTGAATCGCGGCATAGTCCAGATGGCGACGCCAGACAAAGGGGCGCAGTGTTTCCAGAAAGCGCGCACCTGCGGCCAGATCGCCCGCGCAGGGGCGGGCCTTGATATAGGCGGCGCGTTCCCATGTGCGGCCAAGACTTTCATAATAGCGCTCTGCCGCGTCCATCGACAGGCACACCGGTGTCACCGAGGGGTCGGGGCGCAGACGCAGATCAGTGCGAAAGACATAACCCTCATCGGTATGGTCCGACAGCAACCCGCACAGCTTGCGCGTGACGCGGATAAAGGCGGCGCGGGCGTCGTGGTAGTCATCGGCGCTGAAACGGGTTTCGTCGAACAGGCAGATCAGGTCGATATCCGACGAATAGTTCAGTTCGCGCGCGCCCATTTTGCCCATGGCGAGAATGACCATGCCCGCGCCGGTTGCGGCATCCTCGGCATTTGCACCGGGCAGTTTCTTGCGTCGGATTTCTTCGGCCACCAGCGCATGCAGTGCGACATCGGTCGCGCGGTCCGCCAGATCGCTCAGCGCGCCGGTGACCTGATCCAGATCCCAGATGCCGCCCAGATCGGCGAGCGCGGCGAGAAGGGCGATGCGCCGCTTGGCCTGCCGCAGGCGGGCCGAAAGCTCGGGCAGGGGGGTGCCCTCCAGGCCCCCGAGTTCGGCGCGCAGGCTGTCATCGGGGGGGCGGGTCAGGGCTTGGGTGGTCCAGTCCTGTTCGCGGCGCATCAGTGTTGCCAGATACGGGCTGCATCCCGCCGCACCTGCGACCAGTTCGGCAAGGGCAGGGGCGATATCGGGAAAGAGCGCCTGCGCATCGGCACCCGAGTCGGGGTCATAGGGCAGGGGGCAGCGGGTCACTTGGCCAAACGTCATGAAAAAAAGATGCCTGCTTCGCCTGACAAGGTCAATTGGCCAAGCTGTTTGCAAGACTGGAATTTTCGACAGATCGGCGGTAAGATCGCTGTCGGGTGTGGCCGTGTTTGCGCCATCGCGCCCATTTTATGCTTGCCAGAATTGGTAAGTTTACTTTACCACCGCCGAGGAGATGGGAGCATTGCGTCGGGCGGGAGGGCCGTTGCGCAATAATATTTCGCCATGCATGTTCTTTTCTCTTGACGGAGTCTGCCTTTGACAGGTGGATACTGGGACGGAAGTCCAACAACCGGAGGAACAAATGAATAAACTCTTTATCACAACCGCGCTGACAGCCAGCCTTGCGGCTGGTGCAGTATCGGCGCAGGAACGCATCCGCTGGCAGATCCCGATGAGCTTTGCCTCGACACTGACGGCCCTTGGCGACACGATGCCTTGGGTTGCAGATCAGTTGCGCGCTGTCTCGGGCGGCAATATTGACCTGCGCACCGCTGAGCCGGGTGCCGTCGTGCCTGCGCTGTCGATCTTCGAGAACGTATCCGAAGGCAATATCGACGCGGGCTATAGCTGGATGGGCTATGAATGGGGCACGGTTCCGGCCGCTGCGCTGTTCGGGGCCACACCTTTCGGCCTTGAGTCGGTCGAATTTCTGGCATGGATGACGCACCATGGCGGGCAGGAACTGCTGGAAGAAACCTTCCATCCCTACAATGTCCACCCCGTCGCTTGTGGCACGATCAGCCCCGAGACCGCAGGCTGGTTCCGCAATGAAGTGCCAACGGTTGAGGACCTTGAGGGTCTGCGTTTCCGCGCTGCCGGTGTTGGTGGCGAGATCTTCCAGGAATTCGGCATGTCGGTGACGCTGTTGCCGGGTGGTGAGCTGTATCAGGCGCTGGAAACCGGCACACTGGATGCGACCGAGTTCTCGCTGCCGACGGTGGACGAGCAACTGGGCTTCTATCAGGTCGCGCCCTATCTGTATCTGCCGGGCTGGCACCAGCCTTCGACCAACCAGTTCCTGTATATCAATCTTGATGTCTGGAATGGTCTGGAAGATCAGAGCCGCGCCATGATCGAAACCACCTGCATGGCGGGCAACGCCTATGCGATTGCACGCGCCGAGGCGCTGCAAGGTGCTGCGATGTCGCGCTTTGAAGAGCGTGGCACGAACATCCGCACCTATTCGGACGAGCAGATCGCTGCCTTTCGGGATGCGTCGAACACGGTCATGAGCGCATGGTCCGAGCGCGACGAGATGTTCGGCAAGGTTTATGCCTCGATGATGGAGTTTCAGGCAGAACTGCGCCCGTGGCGCGAAATGGGCTACCTGCCGCGTGACTGGCAGACCCGTATCGGCGAATAATATCGCCTGACGTGTGATCGACCGCGCCCCCGCAAGGGGCGCGGTCATTTCTGAACAGGGCGTGACAAAGCCCTTGCCCGCATTCTGGGAGGATGTGCCGCATGAGCCAGCAACAACCCGAGATCAATCTGGACCTTGAAAAGGTAGAAGATGCGGGCGCGCGCAGTCACGGGCTGGATTTCCCGCGCACATGGCTTTCCGACATGATCGAAAAGGTGCTTGAGCTGTTCTCATATCTGCTCAACACCATCTGGATCGTTCTGGTGTTGCTCATCGTGGCCAATGTGGCGATGCGCTATATCCTCAACGTCAATTACGTGTGGATCGAGGAAGTGCAGTGGCACATGTATGCCGTGGGCTTCATGTTCGGGATTGGCTACGCGC
>SKRW01000064.1 GCA_007118295.1 Paracoccaceae bacterium
CCAGTGGTCCTGCACCCCCAATTGACAGCCCTACGCCATGGATCGACAGCGCGTGGTGTTCGTGCAGCGCTGCAAGCATCGCGTGCGGGGCACCACCATCGCCCATGTAGTTTTCGGCGTGGACCTCGAAAAAGCCGACAGCCCCCGGTGCGGCGACAATGTCGCGAAAATGCTCTGGCTTGAAACCTAGTCCGATGGCGCTGGGTAGCTTGGACATGATGCCCTCCTGTTAGTGATGGGGGCGGAACCCGGTCCCGCCCCGAAAGGCGATCAGGCCCGCGTTCAGGCCGGTGGCAGGTCGCGGTCCAGTTCTTCCAGCGAACCCATGCGTTCGGTTCCGTCCGCCATGGCCGGCAGGTCGATATCTGTGCAGGTCCCGGCGGCCACCAATGTCCATGCATTGCCCTGATAATCGAGTGTCGAGGTCCCCGAGCAGGTGGTTCCCGGCCCGGCGGCACAATCATTCTGGCCCGCAAGCGAGATGCCATAGCATTTTTCCATTGTTGCCGACTGCGCATGGGCATGCCCGGCCGCAAGTGTCAGTGCAGTGGCCACAGAGGCGGCGAGGGGCAGGGCGCGTGTTCTGGTTGTCATCTGTCATACTCCTGTTGGCGGGTGCATCATTGCATTCCCACGAAGCGTTACGCAGGCGGTTTCACAGGCGTTACACTGGTCACGCGGACGTGAACTCGTGCCTGACCTGTGATTTGTTTCTGGAACTCTGCAGCGACCCGCCTGTAACAATGCGAATGCAAGAACCGAACAGAGGGCGTGACAGTTTGAATGACCTAGAGCCTTGGGAGGACCTTATGCGTGCGGCCAATCGTGGTGACTCGGTCGCATATCACCGTTTGCTTCGGGCAATCACGCCTGTTCTGCGAACAGTGGTGCGCGCACGCGGGTCCGGACTTGGCCCCGAAGGCTGCGAGGATGTGTTGCAAGAGGTGCTGCTGGCGATTCACACCAAACGCCATACATGGATGGAAGATGCCCCCTTGCGCCCCTGGCTCTATGCGATAGCCCGGCACAAGGTGGTGGATGCCTTTCGGGCGCGCGGACGGCGCGTCGAGTTATCGATTGATGCGTTTGCCGACGCGCTTCCTGCGGTGGAAGGCCCTGATCCGATGGACGGGCGCGACATGGACACTGTACTTGGTGCGCTTGAACCGCGCGCTGCCGAAATCGTCCGTGCATTCGGGCTGAATGGAGAGACGACCGCAGAAACGGCTGCGCGGCTGGATATGTCCGAAGGGGCGGTCCGCGTCGCCCTGCACCGCGCACTCAAGACAATCGTGCGGCTTCGCCAGAGGATGATCGAATGAAGACCGATGACCTGATCGCGGCACTTGCTGCTGATACCCTGCCGCAAAAATCGGTCAGCCAGCGGTTTTGGCGGGCACTGCCGGTTGCCATTGGCCTGTCTGCAATCGCGTTTCTGGTGTTCTGGGGGCCGAGGCCCGATATCCGGGTAGCGCTTGGGTCGGTGGCTGCGCTGAAAACCATCCTGCCGCTGGTGCTTGTGCTGCTGTCGGGTTTGCTGGCCTTTGCGCTGGCGCATCCGGGTCTGCGCGCGCAGACCCGTCGCGCAGCGCTCGGCATTCTTGCAGCGGGGCTTGCCAGCGCCTTTGCACTGGTTTTGGCGCGCGAAGGGTTTTCAGGGTTGACCAGTGCGCTTGCGACGCCCAGCCTCATGGTTTGCCTGCTGTCGATCCCGGTACTTGCCCTGCCAATTTTGGGCAGTGTGTTCTGGGCGCTTTCGGCGGGGGCCGCGCTGCATCCGCGTCAGGTGGGTGCCGCAGGCGGGCTGATGGCGGGTGGTCTGGCGGCCGCGATATACTCGCTCTATTGCGATCAGGACGCCGCTCTGTTCGTGTTGCCAGCCTATTCCGCCGCGATCCTGATTCTTGCATTCATCGGCGCCGTTGCAGGCCCGCGATTGCTGAAATGGTGACGCGATGGCAAAGCACGATCTTGCGTGCCTGCTTGGCCAACGTCCGGCACTGCGCCTGATTTCAGCCATTCGCCTGCGACCCGCCCTGACCCGCAAACAGTTGCGCTTGCGCACGCAAGTCTGACGGATGCAGCCGCCGCCTCGGTCAGAAGCCTGCAGTCGGATCATGCCCCGCTGCACGCTTTTGCGGGTTGGCGGCGGCAGACCATGCGTTTTCATCAATGTCTCTCTGGTCAGAGGCCGTCACGTCGGCTGCGGGCCGATGAACCAGCAGCACGCGGTGCACAAGGTCAAACGCCATGATCGTGATCTGCGTTGCGCGGTGCCAATATCCTGCGAATCAAGGGTATTGTGCATCTTGAGGATGTGCCCCAATCCTTTGTCTTTCATGGAGTTCAGCACATCTTTGACCCCCCTGTGCCACTGACGCACTGGCCCGAGGGGGACCGCACCAGCCGCGTTGTCATCATCGAGCGCGATATGCCAAAGTCAGAGCTTGACGAAAGCCTCGCCCTGCTTCGCCAGCTTCCCGAAGCCGCCACAATCGGCGGAGAAACGGCATAAGGTCCCACAAACCGGCGCTTTGCACAGGCGAGAAATTCGCGCGTCGGTCACGCTGCGCGGCCAGATGCGATCATATGGGCTTTGTGCTGCTGCCATTCGTGGGCCTGTAGAAGCAGCTTTGGCTGATGGGTGCAGTTTACGGCGTGCTGGTGCTGGCGCTATGGCAAGATTTCATCGCGCTGACCCGGCCCCACGCGCGTGCCCCCAACAGCCCCGCCGGGCAGGTCGCGACAGGCGGGATGGCCTTTGAGGATGCGCTGAACTGACCCGCCCAATGCCCCAGCCCGCTTGTCCGGAAATGGCAACGACGCTGCTAGACGCGCTGGTGATGCGCGTCTTCAGCTTTCTCCAATGCCTGTCAGGCAGAACACGCGCAGGTAGGTGCCAGTCCGGTCAAGTCTTGGGGCCAAAGTCAGGCAAAGCCATAGCGCAATTGGGCATCGCGGATTGATGTCAGTTTCCCCTCTGCCTCGTCCCACAGGTGCAGACCGACGGTGCGCAGGCTGTCGCGGATGGTCAGGCGTTGGGCCTCTGCAAGGGTGGCATGGTCACGGATCACCTCGGGCAGGCGATAGAAGGGAATGCGACTGTAGAGGTGATGCACATGGTGGATACCGATATTGCCTGAAAACCAGCGCAACGGTTGGGGCAGCACATAATGCGAACTGCCTTCGAGTGCGGCATTGTGCAATTGCCAGTCCTCGCCCTTTGACCAGTGGGTTTCCTCGAACTGATGCTGCACATAGAACAACCAGACACCAATGGTCGCCGCGATCACCGAGGTGGGCAGGAAGATCACCAGCACCGGCCAAAGCCCGCCGAACCACACGATCAGCCCGACGAAGATACCGATCATCGCGTTTGTGCCCATGGCCGACGTCCAGTAGCGCCAACCCTGATCCATCAGCCCCAGCGGCAAGCGATTCTGCAGGATGAACAGATAGCTCGGCCCCAGCACGAACAGAACAAGCGGGTGCCGGTACAGCCGGTACATGAACCGGCCAAAGGGGCCAAGGGCGCGGTATTCCTCAACCGTCAGGGTCGTGACATCTCCGATGCCGCGATGATCCAGATCGCCGTGATGGGCGTGGTGAATGGCATGGGTGCGCCGCCAGACCGCATAGGGTGTCAGGGTCAGCACCCCAAGTGTGCGCCCGACCCAGTCCTGCACGCTGCGGTTCGGCAGGAAAGCGCCATGCCCGCAATCATGCTGGATGATGAAGATTCGCACCAGAAAGGCTCCGTTCAGGATCGCGAGCGCCAATGCAAGCCATGGGCTGATTGACAGCGCTGCCCAAGCCAGCGCCCAGAGCGCCAGAAAGGGCACAAGTGTGGCGGCCAGTTCGAACAGGCTGCGCCGGATCGAGGGCTCGCGGTAACGGGCAAGTATTGAGAGCCACTCGCGCGCCGAGCGCGGGGCAGAGGCGTCGGAAATGTCAGTCATGCCGTCCTGCAGGTTCGGGCCGGTCCACCGGCGTGGGAGCGGGCGGCGTGATCCTGACGCTTCCCTTGTGCCGAATTATGGCCTGTTGAATCTTTTTTCAACTGTCTTGAGGGTGAATGATGCCGGCAAGGCTACGAAAGCTGTCCGGCGCCCGACTTTCAACCGCCCGGCCAAGGGTTCGCTCCGGGTGCGCCTTTGCTGAGGTGCGCGGCCTTGGCCTGGTTGATCCCGAGACCTTGGCCCCTGTCCAGATCCGAAAATCCTTGCGCCGTAGCGCGCATGCCCATGGACAGCGGTCTATAAACGTGTAGACGGCAGCCCCGCCCCGTTTTCATTGCCAGCCACATCTGGTCCGTCAATCAGCTTGTCGGGTTGGGCAAGAGCAGTCAGTTTTGCACGGTCTGTTATGATCACACGTGCACCGTCCATCTTTAGCCCGTCTCCTTCCAGCGCCTTAAGCGTGCGCGACAGGTTTTCTGGCGTCATTCCCAGATATGACGCCAAAAGGCGTTTCTCGACCGGCAACGTGTAGGATACAACGCCTCCCGCCAGAATCGACTGGCGCAAGAGGTAGGATGCCACCCTTTCGCGCGAATTGCGCAGCTTCAGCGTCTTGGCATTGCGCACAACAGATCGATAGCAGGCGGCTAGCTCGTTGATCACGGATACCGAAAACTCGGTGTCGCGCCGGAACATCGCTCGCAAGTCGGACGACGGGATCAGAATGATGCGCGCCCGCTCCAGTGTGCGGGCCGACATCAGATAGGGCGCATCGCGGATGCTTGCCGCCAGAATGAAGGTCGAGACGGGCTGCACCATAGCCATGGTGCATTCGCGTCCGCCCCACCGGGCGAACAGCTCGACCGAGCCTTCGAGAACGATATGCAGGAAATCTGCCGGGTCACCCTGCCGGATCATTTCCAATCCCTGGGGGAAGTTCAGGGCGTAGGAACTGGTCATCAGCGCCTCGAAATTGGCCTGCGTCATGTCCCGGAACAGATGCAGGTGGCGAATCTCGGGTAAATCCTCAGGTCGCATGATGCCCTCTCATTTTTGGTTGATTATTATCAATTGCTAGACACATAATTGTCATGATCCACGAACGCAAAAGTTTTTTGCTGCAGAATGGTTTTTCTGTTGTTTGGTGCTGAAGATCTCAAATCAGATGCGATTTTCCGTGTTGTTATTCCAAGGTTGATCTGGATCAAGTTTTCACGCGTCGTGGCGTGACTGTCTGCTGTGGAGCAGGTGCCTAGCGGCATCTGTGCTGCAAGGAGAAACTCATGCACGTCATGCTGGCCTACGACAATTCCCGTAATGCACGCATCGCGCTGGATGCGGTGCGTGAGCTGTTGTCCGCGCTGACGCCGAAGATCACCCTGATTTCCGTTGTAGAGGACGTGGGCAGTGCAACAGCCGGTGTAGATGAGTTGTTCACTGCACAATATAACGAACAGAAGGCTGGCACCGAAGCCGCCGCGGCCGAGCTTGCAGAGGCGGGGTTCAATGCCTCTGTCCTGATCGCGGAAGGGGACGCGCGCAAGATGATCCTGCGCGCTGTGGAAGAGCGCAAGCCAGACCTGCTGGTCATGGCGCGTCACAGCTACAAACCCGATCCGGGTCCGCTGAATTTCATCACCCGCAAGTTGGATGCGCTGGTCGAAGAGTTCGACCACATGACCTTTGGCTCGACCAGCGCGTTTCTGGCGCGCCGCGCACCTTGTCCACTTCTCATCATACCGACGCACGCCGAGTGACATAGCCACAAAGCGCGCGATCCCATTCCCAATTTTCGAGGTCTGACATGCAGGTCAGCGATATTTTCCGCTTCAAGAATGCCGAGATCAAGGCGCTCCATCTGACATGGATTGCCTTTTTCATCAGCTTCTATGTCTGGTTCAACATGGCGCCGCTGGCGTCGTCCATGCTGCGCTCGGTCGATTGGCTGACGCGGGATGATATTCGCCTCTTCGCCATTGCGAATGTCGCCCTGACCATCCCCGCGCGGATTATCGTGGGCATGGCGCTGGACCGCTTTGGCCCGCGTCGGGTGTTCTCGATCCTGATGGTGCTGATGGCGATCCCGACCTTCGTCTTTGCCTTTGGCGATACGCGCGAAGTCTTGTTCATGTCGCGTCTGGTGTTGTCCTCCATCGGCGCAAGCTTTGTGGTCGGTATCCATATGACCGCGCTCTGGTTCAAGCCGCGTGATATCGGTTTTGCCGAAGGATTCTACGCGGGTTGGGGCAATTTCGGGTCGGCGGCTGCGGCGATCACCCTGCCGACCATTGCACTTACCATGTATGGCGGCGATGACGGCTGGCGCTATGCGATTGCCACCTCGGGTGTCGTGATGGCCGTCTATGGTGTGTTCTACTGGTTTGCCATTACCGATGGCCCGACCGCCGACACCCACAAAAAGCCGCGCAAGGCATCTGCACTGGAAGTGTCGAGCTGGAAAGATCTTGTCCTGCTGTGCATCTTCACGGTGCCGATGGTCGGTATCCTGTCGATCCTGGTCTACCGCGTGCAGATCATGGGATACATCGATCCGATGACCGCTGCCTTTATCTATGCAGCGATTGCAGTGATTGTAACCTATCAGGTCTGGCAGGCGATCCGGGTCAATCTGCCCATCTTGCGCCGCGGTGTGCCGGAAGACGATAAATATCCTTTCAGTTCGGTCGCGGCGCTGAACGCCACCTATTTCGCAAATTTCGGCGCGGAACTGGCCGTGGTGTCCATGCTGCCGATGTTCTTCGAGGAAACCTGGGGGCTCACGGCGGCCGCTGCGGGCCTGATCGCGGCAAGCTTTGCCTTCGTCAACCTGTTTGCACGGCCCATGGGCGGGCTGGTGTCCGACCGTTTCGGCAACCGCCGTTTCGTGATGCTGGCTTATATGTTCGGCATTGCCATCGGCTTTGTGATGATGGGGCTTCTGAACTCTAACTGGCCGCTGATCATCGCGATTGCCATCACCATCATGTGCTCGTTCTTCGTGCAGGGCGCAGAGGGTGCGACTTTCGGGATCATCCCGTCGATCAAGCGCCGCGTGACCGGGCAGATTTCGGGCATGGCAGGGGCCTACGGCAATGTCGGCGCGGTGTTCTACCTGTTCGTTTTCATGTTCGTCACGCCGCAGCAGTTCTTCTTCATCATCGCAGGCGGTGCCTTCATCAGTTGGCTGATCTGTTACTTCTGGCTGGTCGAGCCGGAAGGCGGGTTCGGGGATGAATATGTCATCTCCTCCGTGGATCGCGAGATTGCCCGCGAAGCGGCCGAGAAGAAAGCCGTCCTCTCCGAGATCGAGAAAATCTTTGCGACTTCGGACAAGGTCGAAGTGACCGAGCGTGGCGGCGGGGTGCAGATCAAGGCGCAATTCAGAACCATCGCGGACCTGCGCGCAGCCCTCGGAAGGGTCGCGTCAGAGCCGGCAGTATCAACACCACAGGCCAAGGCCACATGACTCCATTGCACCTGGTGTCAGGGCCCTACTGTGCCCGGCGCCAAAGCTCCTGAAAGGTAAAAGACAATGGCAACACAGTCCACATCGGCTACAGCGTCAAGCACATGGCTGCCGCGCTGGGAACCGGAAGACAGCGCGTTCTGGGAAAGCGAAGGCAAGACCCGCGCCTGGACCACATTGATCCTGACCACTGCCGCGCTGACCATGGCCTTCATCACATGGTTTCTGGTCTCGGCGTTGGTGGTGCGGCTGCCGCAGATCGGGTTTCAGTTCACCGGCAGCCAGTTGTTCTGGCTGGCAGCCATGCCCGGTCTTGCTGGCGGCACGCTGCGCTTGATCCATATGTTCCTTGTGCCGATCTATGGCTCGCGTCATGTGATCTCGCTGTCCACGCTTTCGCTGCTGATCCCGCTGGTGGGCTGGTTCTACGCCGTGCAGAACCCTGACACACCCTACTGGGTGCTTATGCTGCTGGCGTTTCTGGCGGGTCTGGGGGGCGGCAACTTCTCCAGCTTCATGCCCTCGACCAGCATGTTCTTTCCCAAGCGGATGCAGGGCACGGCGCTGGCCATTCAGGCTGGGGTCGGCAATTTCGGGGTGTCGGTGGTGCAGTTCGTGACCCCTTGGGTCATCGGCTTTGCGCTGCTTGGCGGCATGGCCTGGGTGGGCGAGCCGCAGACGATGACGCGGGCAGGCGTTGACTCGCAGATCTACTTGCAGAACGCGCCGCTTGTGATGATCCCCTTTGTTGCCGTGTTCGGCATCACGGCGTGGATCTTCCTGAAGTCCGTGCCGATCAAATCCAACTTCCGCGAACAGTTCGACATCTTCAAATCGGGCCACACCTGGGCGCAGACCTCGCTCTACATGATGACCTTTGGCGGGTTTGCCGGGCTTGCCGCAACCTTTCCGCTGCTGATCCGCGAAGTCTATGGCAGCTTTGAGGGCGCACCAGATCCGCTGGCCTGGGCGTTCTATGGGCCGCTTGTGGGCTCTGCCAGCCGGGTCATTGCCGGACCACTTTCAGACAAACTGGGCGGTGCGCGGGTCACACACTGGGCAGGTCTGGGGATGCTGGTTTCGGCCTTTCTGGTGACGCTGACAGTCACGCCGACCTCGCTCGACAGTTTCTGGCTGTTCGTGTCGGCCATGCTTGCGCTGTTCTTCTTCGCAGGTGTCGGCAATGCCTCGACCTTCAAGCAGATGCCGATGCTGTTTGCGCCCCGTCAGGGTGGCGGTGTGATCGGCTTTACCGCCGCCATCGCGGCTTACGGGCCGTTCGTCTTCGGGATGCTGTTTGCGTGGTCCTTTGCGGCCAGTGGCTCTGCTGCGCCCGTGTTCTACGGCTTGGTTGCCTTCTTCGGCTTCAACGTGGTGCTGAACTGGGTGCTCTACGCCCGCAAGAACGCCCCCTATCCCTGCTGAATGTCGCGGATGCGCGCTTGACGCGCGCATCTGAAACCCCACTCAACCAACGGAGACAGCATATGAGCCATCTTCTTGACCGGCTGAACTTTCTGAAATCGAACCGCAAGGACACGTTTTCGGGTGGCCACGGCCAGACCACGACCGAAAACCGCGACTGGGAGGACGTCTATCGTGACCGTTGGCAGCACGACAAGATCGTCCGCTCGACGCATGGTGTGAACTGCACCGGATCCTGTTCGTGGAAGATCTATGTCAAATCGGGCATTGTGACATGGGAAACCCAGCAGACCGATTACCCGCGCACGCGGCCTGATCTGCCCAACCACGAACCGCGCGGATGTGCGCGCGGGGCAAGCTATAGCTGGTATCTGTATTCCGCCAACCGTGTAAAGACGCCGTTGGTGCGGGGGGCGTTGATGCGGCTGTGGCGTGAGAAACGCAAGGCCATGACCCCGATCGAGGCATGGAGAGCGATCCAGACCGACCCCGCCGCACGTGCCAGTTACACCCGCAAACGCGGCACGGGTGGTTTTGTGCGCGCCACATGGGACGAAGTGACCGAGATCACCGCCGCCGCCAATGCCTATACCGCCGGGGAATACGGGCCTGACCGCGTGTTCGGTTTCTCGCCCATCCCTGCCATGTCAATGGTCAGCTATGC
>SKRW01000276.1 GCA_007118295.1 Paracoccaceae bacterium
CTGGGGGGCGGGTTGGAACTGGCGATGGGGGCACATTACCGGCTGGGCCTGCCGGGGCTGAAGGTGGGCCTGCCCGAGACGGGCCTTGGCATCCTGCCCGGTGCAGGCGGCACGCAGCGCCTGCCGCGTCTGACCGGCATGGAACCCGCGCTGGAGATCATCACCTCTGCCCGCCATATCGGCGCACAAGAGGCGTTGTCGCTGGGCATCATTGACGAGATGGCCGCGCGCGGTGCAGACCCGATGGCGGCCGGGATCGAGATGGCGACCCGCCTGCTGGCCGAAGGGGCCGCGCCGCGCCGCACCTGTGACATCCAGGCACCCCGGATCACGCCGGATGTGCTGGACCGTATCCGCGCCGAGGTTGCACGCCGCTACAAGGGGCAGGTGGCGCAACTGACTGCGATTGATGCTGCGATTCAGGGGGCGGATTTGCCCTTTCACGACGCAGTGCGCAACGAACGCAAGCTGTTCACACAGTTGATCGACACCCCGCAGCGCGCCGCGCTTGTCCACGCATTCTTTGCCGAGCGCCGCGTCGCGCAACTGCCAGAGTTGAAGGGGATCACCCCGCGCGCTTGTGACCGGATCGGCGTGATCGGGGGTGGGCGCATGGGCAGCGGGATCGCGGTTTCAGCACTGCTGTCAGGGCTTGACGTGACGCTGGTCGAGCGTGACGCGAAGGCGAGCGCGCAGGCGCAGGCGTCGGTCGCGGGCACGCTGGCCGACAGCGTGAAACGCGGCAAGCTGACCGAGGCTGCGCGCGCCGATATCCTGACTTCGAAGTTCCGCAGCGCGCAAGATTATGCGGCGCTTGCCGGTTGCGATGTGGTGATCGAGGCCGTGTTTGAAAACATGGACATCAAGTGCGAGGTGTTCCGTGCGCTGGATCAGCATTGCAAGCCCGGTGCCGTGCTGGCGACCAACACCTCCTATCTGGATATCCCGCAGATCGCGGCTGTGACCGCGCGCCCTGCCGATGTGCTGGGGCTGCACTTCTTCTCGCCTGCGCATGTCATGCGGCTGCTGGAAATCGTGGTGCCCGATGGCACGACCCCCGATGCCGTGGCGACAGGTTTTGCGCTGGGCAAGCGTCTGCGCAAGGTTTCGGTGCGTGCGGGGGTGTGTGACGGGTTCATCGGCAACCGTATCTTGCAGGTCTACCGCGCAGCGGCGGATCACATGGTCCTTGCCGGGGCCAGCCCCTATGACGTGGACCGCGCCGTGACGGGGTTTGGTTTTCCGATGGGGCCCTATGCCGTGCAGGATCTGGCCGGGCTGGATATCGGTTTCATGACCCGCCAGCGCAAGGCACCGCATCGCGACCCGCGCGAATTCGTGGCGGCTTGGGGCGATGTGATGCATGAACGCGGCTGGTTCGGGCGCAAGACGCAGCAGGGCTATTACACCTATTCGACCGAGCACCCGCGCGGCGTGCCCTCGCCCGAGGTGGACGCGATCATCGCCGCCGAGCGTGCCGAACGCGGCGTGACCCCGCGCGACTTTACCGCAGACGAGATTGTCGCGCGCTACATGGCGGCGATGGTCAACGAATCCGCGCGGGTGGTGGGCGAAGGCATTGCCGCGCGCCCGCTGGATGTGGATGTGACGCTGCTGCATGGTTACGGCTTTCCGCGCTGGCGCGGCGGTCCGATGCACTGGGCCGATGCGCAGGGGCTGGCCACGATCCTGCACAAGATCGAAAGCTACCAGCGCGAGGACGCCCATTTCTGGCGACCCGCGCCCCTGCTGCGCGACCTGGTGGAAAAGTGTGCGACCTTTGCCAGCCTCAATGAATGACAGGAGTGTGCAATGGACCTGACCCTCAGCCCTGACGTGATCGCGTTTCGCGATGATGTGCGGGATTTCATGCGCGCGGAACTGCCATTGCGGATGACCGAAAAGGTGCGTCTGGGGCGGCAACTGGTGAAAGAGGATTACCTTGAATGGCATGCGCTGTTGCGGCAGCGCGGCTGGCTGGCGGGCAACTGGCCGCGCGCGCATGGTGGCGCAGAGTGGAGCGCCGTTCAGCGCCACCTGTTCGACATCGAGGCAACCGCAGCCAACGCGCCGCGCATCCTGCCCTTCGGGCTGGTGATGCTGGGGCCGGTGCTGATGGCCTTCGGGTCCGAGGCGCAGCAAAAGACCTGTCTGCCGCGGATTCTGGCCGATGATGACTGGTGGTGTCAGGGCTATTCGGAACCGGGCGCGGGCTCGGATCTGGCCAGTCTGCGCACCACCGCGCTGCGCGAGGGCGATCACTACATCGTCAATGGTCAAAAGACATGGACCACGCTGGGCCATTACGCCAACCGCATGTTCTGCCTTGTGCGCACCGACCCGCAAGCCCCCAAGAAACAGGCAGGCATCTCGTTTCTGCTGATCGACATGGACAGTGACGGGGTCGAGGTGCGCCCGATCCGGCTGATCGATGGCTCGGCCGAAGTGAACGAGGTGTTTCTGCGCGATGTGCGCGTGCCGGTCGAGAACCTTGTCGGCACTGAAAACGATGGCTGGACCATCGCGAAATACCTGCTGACGCATGAACGCACGGGCATCGCGGGGGTGGGGTTTGCCCGCGCGGGGCTGGCGGCACTCAAACGCATTGCGGCGCAGGAACGTGATGGCGCGGGCAGTCTGGCCGAAAACGCGCTGTTTGCCGCGCGCATCGCGCGGGTCGAGATTGCCCTGATGGCGATGGAGACGACCAATCTGCGCGTGGTCGCCGCCGCTGCCGCCGGGCAGGCACCGGGGCCGGAAAGTTCGATGCTCAAGGTCAAGGGCACCCAGATCCGGCAAGAGATCACCGACCTGATCCGCCGTGCGGCTGGCCCCTATGCGCTGCCGTTTCAGGCGGATGCGCTGGCCCCTGCGGGCAATACCGCGCCCATCGGCCCCGAATACGCACCCGCTGCCGCGCCGCAGTATTTCAATAACCGCAAACTCTCGATCTATGGCGGGTCGAACGAGATTCAGCGCGGAATCATCAGCAAGGCGATGCTGGGGCTGTAAAGGGGGGAAGCAGGGATGGATTTCACATTGACCGAAACGCGCGCCATGCTGTCCGACAGCCTGCGCCGCACATTGCAGCGCGGCGCGGACTGGGCGGCACTGGTCGATCTGGGCGCGCCCGCGGCGCTGTTTTCCGAAGAGATGGGCGGCTTCGGGGGGGCGGGTTTCGATATCGCGCTGGTGTTCGAGGAGTTGGGCCGCGCCTGTGCCGTGACACCGATGCTGGATAGCTGCGTGCTGGCTGGCGGGCTGCTGGCCGATTGCGGCGAAGAGGCGCCGGTCGCCGCGATCATCGCGGGCGAAGCGCAGGCAGCCCTTGCCCATTGGGAACCGGGCAGCCGTTATGCGCCTGACCCGCTGATGACGGTCGCGCAGCCGATGGGGCAGGGCTGGCAGATCACCGGTCACAAGGCCGTTGTGGTCAATGCGCCCGAGGCTGGCCTGATCCTGTGTTCCGCACGCATGCCCGAGGGTGCCGCAGGGCTGTTCCTGCTGGACCGCGACGCCGGCGGGCTGGACCTGCGCGACACGCCCCTGATGGGGGGCGGCACCGCTGCCGAGATCGACTTGCGCGCGGTGCCTGCGCGGCTGTTGCACGCCGATGCGTCGTCCCTGATCGAGGCGCGCATTGCGCGCGCCGCCCTTGCCCAATGCGCCGAAGCGCTGGGCCTGATGCAGGCAATCCGCGATCTGACGCTGGACTACCTGCGCACGCGCACACAATTTGGCCGCCCCATCGGGCAGTTTCAGGCGCTTCAGCACCGCATGGCCGACATGCTCATCGAGGTCGAGCAAGTGCGTTCGGCGGTGATAAACCTAGCCGGTCAGATCGATTCCGACCGCGTCACCCGCGAACGCCATGTCAGCGCAGCCAAGGTCCTGACTGGCGAAGTGGCGCGTCTGGTCTGCGAGGAAAGCATCCAGATGCATGGCGGCATCGGGCTGACCGAAGAATATGCGCTTGGCCAGCGCGCGATCCGGCTGAGCATGTGTGACCACCGGTTCGGCGATATCGACCACCATCTTGCGCGCTTTACCGAATTGGGGCGCCTGACTGCGGAGACTGCCCCATGACCGCCCATGTGCATCGCAATATCCCTGACAGCGCCGGGCTGAATGTCTGGCACATGGACCCCGATTACGCTGATCTGCTGCGGCTGTATCTGGGGGCCGGGATGTTCGCGCAAGTCGCGCCGCAGTTTGAGCGGATGGGAGGGCTGGTCGGCGGGCGGCTGGAGAAACTGGCGCTGGAGGCGGATCGCAACCCGCCCGTGTTGCATATCCGCGCGCGCAACGGGGCCGATGCCGAATGGATCGAAAAGCACCCCTCTTATGTCGAGCTAGAGCGCGTGGCCTTTTCCGAATTCGGGCTGGCGGCCATGTCACACCGTCCGGGTGTGTTCGGCCATGAGGCCAAACTGCCTGCGGTGGTGAAATACGGGTTGGTCTATCTGTTCGTGCAGGCGGAATTCGGTCTGTGCTGCCCGCTGTCGATGACCGACAGCCTGACCCGCACATTGGTCAAGTTCGGCGACCCCGATCTGGTCGCACAGCATTTCGACGCGCTGACCACACAGGATTTCGACGCGCTGGCGCAAGGCTCCATGTTCATGACCGAACAGGTCGCAGGCTCGGATGTCGGTGCGATCGAGACGACCGCGCGGCTGGTGGATGGCCAGTGGCGGCTTTATGGCGACAAGTGGTTCTGCTCAAACCCGGACGCGGCGCTGGGCATGGTGCTGGCCCGGCCCGAGGGCGGTGCTGCGGGCACGCGCGGGTTGTCGCTGTTCCTGCTGCCGCGCCACCTGCCCGACGGGACGCGCAACGCTTATCGTATCTTGCGGTTGAAGGACAAGATGGGCACCCGGTCCATGGCCTCGGGCGAGATTGCACTGGACGGGGCAACAGCCTGGCTGGTTGGTGATCCGGGGCAGGGGTTCAAGCAGATGGCCGACATGATCAACAATTCGCGGCTGGCCAATGGCGTGCGCTCGGCGGGCATGATGCGCCGGTCGGTCAATGAAGCGCGCTTTATCGCCGAGAACCGCACAGCCTTTGGCAAGCGTCTGATCGACCTGCCGCTGATGCGCCGTCAGATCGACAAGATGACCACGACGGCGGAACAGGCGCGCAGTTTCGTGTTGCAGACCGCGCAGATGCTGGACCGCGCCGATAGTGGCGACGAGCACGCGCGCCGGGTTTTGCGCATCCTGACACCGCTGGTCAAGTTCCGCGCGTGCCGCGATGCGCGCAAGGTCGCGGGCGATGCGATGGAGGTGCGCGGCGGCTGCGGCTATATCGAGGAATGGTCCGACGCGCGGGTGCTGCGCGATGCGCATCTGGGGTCGATCTGGGAAGGGACAAGCAATATCGTGGCGCTGGATGTCGCCCGTGCCACGCGCCGCGAAGGCGCGCTTGACGCGCTGGATACCCATTTGCAGGGCCTGCTCGCAGAGGTGGATGACAGCGAAGGCGACCGCGCGGCGCTGGACGGGGCGCGGGTGCGTGCGGTTGATCTGATGCGCGAGGTCGCGCACAAGCCAGAGCTGGAATCCGAGGTGCGACGCGCCGCGTCGGGGCTATACAATGCGGCCTCTGCTGTGATGATGGGGTGGGAATCGACCCAGCTTGCACGCCAGTCCAACCGCGCCAGTGGCGCGCGAATGCAGCTTGCGCGCGATGTGCTGGCACACAAGCTGTCGGTGCGCGACCCGCTGGCGCGCGCCTAGGCACCGCCAGTCAGATCGCCGGTCATGCGGCGCAGGCGGGCGATTGCCTGCGCATAATCCTGCGCCAGCCCGTCGATATAGGCGGCAGCGGATTGCACGGAGTGCACGGACCCGATGCCTTGCCCCGCGCCCCAGATGTCTTTCCACGCTTTCGCGCGGTCTTCGGGTTTGCGCAGGGTCACGCCCTCTTCGGGCTGGGGCATCTTGTCCGGGTCCAGCCCCGCGCGCACCAGCGAGCCGCGCAGGTAATTCCCGGCAATGCCGGTGAATAGCGCGGAATTGACGATGTCAGCGGCGTTGCTGTCCACGATCATCTGCTTGTAGTCTTCGGCGGCATTCGCTTCGCGTGTGGCAATAAAGGGCGAGCCGATATAGGCCAGATCGGCCCCCATCGCCTGTGCGGCAAGGATCGCGGCCCCGTTCGCGATGGCACCCGACAACAGTAGTGGTCCATCGTACCAGCGCCGGATTTCGCTGACCAGCGCCAGCGGGTTTTGCCGCCCGGCATGGCCACCGGCACCCGCCGCCACGGCGATCAGCCCGTCGGCGCCCTTGTCGATGGCCTTGCGCGCGAAACGGTCGTCGATCACGTCATGCAGCACGATGGCGCCGCAAGCATGGGCGGCGTCATTAACTTCGGGGCGGGCGCCAAGCGAGGTGATCCAGATTGGCACTTTCCAGTGCGCGCAGATCGCGACATCGCGTTCCAGCCGCGCATTGGAACGGTGCACGATCAGATTGACCGCAAAGGGCGCGGCGGGGCGGTCAGGGTGGGACTGGTTGTGGCGGTCCAGCGCCTCGGTGATCTGGCGCAACCAGTGTTCCAGCATGACTGGCGCGCCCTCGGCCTCGCGGGCGTTGAGGGCAGGAAAGCTGCCGATGATCCCGGCGCAGCATTGCGCGATCACCAGTTCGGGCGATGAGACGATGAACATAGGTGCCGCGACAACCGGCAATCGCAGCCCGGAAAGCTGGACAGGCAAGTGCGATATGGCCGGAGTGAGACCAATCATGATGCGCCCTTCGGGTAGACCTGTCCGCAGTGTAGACGTCGAGGGCGGAATTGCAATGTATTCCGAATGTTAGGCCAGCGATACCGCAGATCGAAATCTGGCATGACAACCGTTTTCCGGATGCGCTGTTGGTTCATTGCGGGGCGAGGCAAGGGCTCACTGGTCCGCGCTGCCAGCCGGTCGAAAGCCCGACCGCGCCTGCCGGGTGTTGCCCCAGATATCTGCGGCCTCGCGGCGGTGATGCGTCAGGCCCGCCTGCTCAAACATCCGGTCCGCCATCTGGGTGGCGGCATCCAGCACGTCGCTTTGTGAGACGCGCAAGGGGCGGCGGTCCTGCATCAGGATCACGCCGTCCACGATGACCGTATCGACATCGGCGGCGGTCGCGAAATGGGTGATCCTGTTGACCGGCATGACGGGCGGGTAAAGATGCGGCTTGAACCCGTCCACAAGGATGATGTCCGCTTTCTTGCCGGGTTCAAGCGACCCGATGTCATGGTCCAGACCCAGTGCGCGGGCGGCGTCGATGGTTGCCATTTCAAGGGTCTTGCCCTCTGGCATGACCGAGGGGTCGCGGAAATGGCGGCGGTGATAATGCATGCACTGCGCCATATGGCGGAACATGTCATAGCCCCTGTCCGGTGCTGCGGCATCTGACCCCAGTGCCACATTCACACCCGCCTGCTGCAATTCGGGCACCGGGCAGCGGCCCAGAATGGACATGATCGCACTGGGATTGTGCACGACACTGGCCCCGGTTTGCTGCAAGGCGTCAATATCGGCGGGGGTCAGGTCAACGCTATGGGCCAATGCCGCCCATGGGCCAAGCTGGCCCAGCGCGTGGGCAGTCGCGATGCTGCCCGCGCGGTGGCCATCCTGCATGAAGATCACGCCAAGGCTTTCGCGCAGCGCCATGACCTTGTCGCAAAGCGCCCGGATGATCGGGCCGTCCTGTGTCAGGTGATCTTCGGTATAGACTGGCGCGACAAGGCACACCCCGGTGCGGCGGCCAAGAATATCATCATGATCGCGCACCAGTTGCGCCGAGACATCAAGCTGGGTGTCGAAGGACAGATCGAAGATTTGCGGGTCGCCCTTCCCGGTGCTGCGCCCGTAGCGTCTGGGGAACGGGTGGCGCGACGGTCCGACGGCCAGCATCGTGCGCAGGCCTGTCTCGCGGGTGGCGCGGCAATGGGCTGCCCCGGATTCGGGCGTGTCGGTGCGCATGACATCGGCACCGCCACCAAGCAGAGCCACTGCCGTGGTAACGCCGCCAAGCACGCGTTCAAGCTGCGCCAGATGGGCTTCGGCATGCCAGAAATCCGGGGTGGAATGGCGCGCATAGATCGCCTCGCAGACGTCAAACCAGTGATCCCCGTCACCATCGCCAGCGGCGCGGATCAGTGCGTGTCCGGCATGGGCATGGGCATCGATCAGGCCGGGCAGGGCGATCATGTGAGGCTTGTCCAGAACCTGACGCGCCGGGGGGGACGCGCCCTGACCCAGCGCGGCGATCCGGTCGCCGTCTATCGCAAGCCAGCCCTTCTCCAGCACGCGCCGGGTCGGGTCGATCGTGATGATCGTGCCGCAGCGGATGACCAGATCGTACAGCGGGGTCGGTGTACTATTCATGTCAGGATGTCTTTCAGGTCAGTGCTGCGCTCGTTCTCATCGGTCAGGTCCAGCGCGGTTTCGATATGTTCCAGATGGTGATCCATCAGGTGATTGGCGCGGGCAGCATCGCCCCTGGCGATGGCCTCGACGATCTGGGCGTGTTCGTCTGGCCCGCAGGATGTATCGCTATGGGACTGGTAGACGGCCGTGATCAGGGATGTCCGCGAAATCAGGTCGCGCAACACTTGCCACAGGTATCGGGACCCGGCCAGTTCCGCGATCAGCAGATGAAACTCGCCGGACAGATGAATGATCGCCTTGCGGTCCTGTGCCAGATGCGCGGCCTTTTCAGCGTTCAGGTGCTGGCGCAAGCGGTCAATCGCCTGTTGCGAGGGCGCGGCGCTCAGGCGCTCGACCAGACGGGCCTCGATCATGCGGCGGGCAAAGAAAACGTCGCGCGCCTCTTCGATAGAGGGTTCGGCGACAAATGCGCCACGGTTGCGAAAGATCGTCACCAGCCCGTCGCGTTCGAGCGCCGCCAGCGCCTGACGCACCCGCGCGCGACTGACCGAGAACAACTCGGCAAGCTGTTCTTCCTTCAGCCGGGTTCCTGGACGCAGCTTGCGCTCTGCGATGGCGCTCCAGATTCGGGCGTAGATGATGTCCTGCGGCAACGTCTTGTCTGACGGCATGTCGTTCATTTCTGGCGCTCCTTCACCTGCCCGGTGGCCAATATCTACGCTGTCAGGGCAGAAAACAACAATGATCTACAAAAAGCACAACAAAATTGTAGACAAAATTGGTGACATCTGTAAACCTGAGTCGCAAGCCTGCACGAAGATGCAGGAAACACGACTGCCGACGCCCCTCTCAACAGGAGTTCCTGAGATGAAAAACCGCCTAATGATGACAAGTGCCGCAGCCCTTCTGGGTCTTGGGCTAGGTGCCGCGAGTGCTGAAACGCTGCGCTATGGCACCGCTGCCGATATCTACGGGTTTGACCCGCATTCGGTCACGGACAGCTTTACCAATATCTTCATGCACCACATCTACGAGCCGTTGGTGCGCTACAATGCCGAACTGGACATCGAACCGGCGCTGGCCACGCATTGGGAGCTGATCGAACCGACGCGCATCCGCTATTTCCTGCGTGACGGGGTCACTTTTCACGGCGGCGAGACGCTGGATGCCAGCGATGTTGCCATGTCGCTGATGCGCGCAGTGCATCCGAATTCGCCGCTGCGGGGCAACTTGCCCGGATTGGTGGATGTCGAGATCGTGGATGATCTGACAGTTGATCTCATCATGGGCGGGCCGTCGCCACTGTTGAACAACTTTCTGACCAATATCTTCATCATGGATTCGGGCTGGCTGGAGGCCAACAACTCGGTAGCGCCGATTGATGCCAATCAGGGCGAAGAAGGGTTCACCACCTCGAACGCCAATGGCACGGGCCCTTTCATCGTTGAAAGCCGCCGCCCCGATGCGCAGACCGTGCTGGTGGCCAATCCCGACTGGTGGGACGAGCCCCAGCATAATCTGACGCGCATCGTGCATACGCCCATCACCTCGGCGGCAACGCGGGTATCCGCGCTTTTGTCGGGTGAGATCGACCTGATCGAACCCGCACCGTTGCAGGACGCCGCGCGCATCGAGTCCGCGCCGGGCGTGCGGATGCTGGAAAACCCCGGTCTGCGCTCGATCATGATGGGCTTCAACCTGACCGATACGCTGAATGACGGCAATGTCGACGGCAACCCGCTGGCCGATGTGCGCGTGCGCCGTGCGATCGAGCATGCGATTGACATGGACCTGATCCGCGACCGGATCATGCGTGGCAAGTCGCGCAACACGGGCGCGCTGGTTGCGCCAGAGGTGCCCGGCTTTACCGAAGAGTTGAACGAGCGTCTGCCGTTTGACCCTGACCGCTCGCGCGAATTGCTGGCCGAGGCGGGGTTCCCCGATGGGTTCACCTTCAACCTGAACTGTCCCAATGACCGCTATGTGAACGACGAGGGCATCTGTCAGGCCATGGCCGCGATGCTGGCGCGGGTCGGCATGGAGCCGCGCCTTGTGACCGAGCCACGCCAGATCCATTTCGAACGCGCGCAGGCCGGTCAGACCGATATGTTCATGCTGGGCTGGGCGACGCTGCCCATGCTGGACGGGTTCAGCGTGCTGTCGGCGATGCTGCACAGCCCTGATGGCAGCATGGGCACATGGAATCCGGGTGGCTATTCCAACCCGCGTGTTGACGAACTGACCCGCGCCATCGAGATCGAACTCGACCCCGAAGTGCGGATGGCGATGATGGTCGAAGCCTTTGCCATCGCCAAGGAAGATGTCGCATGGCTGCCGGTGCACCAGCAGCCCCTGTCTTGGGCAGCGCGCGACGAGGTCGAGTTGACCCAGTCGGCGGATGACCTTGTGCGGCTGTGGTATGCCCGCATCAATCGCTGAGTGATGACACGCTGCACCACGCCGGTCCGGCGTGGTGCAATCCCCTTCTTGCAGGAAAGGAGCCGGCCATGCTGGGCTTTCTGATCCGCCGTATCATCCAGTCTGTCATCGTGATGCTGGCCGTGGCGCTGATCGCGTTCATGATGTTCCGCTTCATGGGGGATCCGGTGAATTCCATGGTGCCGGAGCATGCGACCGAACAGGAACGCGCCGAGGTGCGCGAAAGACTGGGCCTCGATCAGCCGCTATTCGTGCAGTATGGCCGCTTTATCGCGCGCGCCGCGACCGGTGATTTCGGACTGTCCTGGCGCAATGCGCGCCCAGTCAGCACGCTACTGGCCGAACGCTTCCCGGCCACGGCAGAGCTTGTCCTTGTCGCGGCGGTGCTGTCGCTGGTGGTGGGTATTCCGCTGGGCATCTACACGGCACTCAGGCCGCACAGCTTCAATGCGCAGACGCTGCAATTCCTGTCTCTTGTCGGTATTTCGTTGCCCACATTCGTCACGGGTATCCTGCTGATCCTCGTATTCTCGGTCTGGCTGGGCTGGCTGCCGTCTTTCGGGCGCGGCGAGGTGATTGATATCGGCTGGTGGAGCACCGGTTTCCTGACGGCAAGCGGGCTGAAGGCGTTGATCCTGCCGTCGATCATGCTGTGCCTGTTCCAGTTGACGCTGCTCATGCGGCTGGTGCGCGCCGAGATGATGGAAGTTCTGCGGACGGACTACATCAAGTTCGCAAAGGCCCGTGGCCTGTCTGATCGCGCTATCAATTTTCGCCATGCGCTGCGCAACACGCTGATCCCCGTGATCACGATTTTCGGCCTGCAACTGGGTGGGCTGATCGCCTTTGCCATCATCACCGAAACTGTCTTTCAGTGGCCGGGCATGGGGGCGCTGTTCATTCAGGCTGTCAACTTTGGCGATGTGCCGGTGATGGCGGCCTATCTGGTGCTTGTCAGTTTCATCTTCGTTGTCATCAACACCAGTGTTGACCTGCTGTACGCCAGCATCGACCCGCGCCTGCGCGTGGATGATGCCGGGCCTGCAGGCGGCGGCCATTGAGCGAAAGGTTCAAGCAAATGTCTACGTCGACCCTCTCTCGTGTCTGGGACAGCGACCTTGCCTGGAGCTTCCGGCATTCGAAAACGGCGCTGATCTCCAGCGTGCTGCTGGTGGTGCTGTTCGGGGCGGCGATCTTTGCCCCGCAGCTTGCCACGCAAAACCCCTTCAACATCGCCGAACTGGAATTGTGGAACAGCGAACTGCCCCCGTTCTGGGTCGAGGGCGGCTCGCGTGATTTCCTGCTGGGCACCGATGTGCAGGCCCGCGACGTCTATTCTTCGATCCTCTACGGGTTGCGCCTGTCGCTGATCGTGGGCTTTGCCAGTGTCATTCTGGCCGCTGTGATCGGCATATCTCTGGGCCTTCTGGGGGGCTTTGTCGGCGGAACAGTGGATGCAGTCATCATGCGCTTTGCGGATGTGCTGCTCAGCTTTCCGGCCATTCTGGTGGCGCTGCTGGTCAATGGCATCGCACGCGGTATCCTGCCGCCAAGCCAGCATCAGGACGCCGCGATCTATGTGTTGATCCTTGCCATCGGGCTGACCAACTGGGTGCAATATGCGCGCACGGTGCGCGGCTCGACCATGGTGGAGCGGGGCAAGGAATATGTGCAGGCCGCCCGTATCAACGGCATATCCGGTCCCGGCATCATGTTCAGCCATATCATGCCCAATGTGATGGGTCCGGTGCTGGTGATTGCCACGATCAACCTTGGCATGGCGGTGTTGACCGAAGCGACTCTGTCCTTCCTTGGGGTGGGAATGCCCGCGACGCAGCCCAGCCTTGGCACCCTTATCCGCATCGGCAATGAGTACCTGTTCTCTGGCATCTGGTGGGTCGTGATCTTTCCCTCCATCGTGCTGGTGGTGCTGGTGTTGTCTGTCAACCTGCTGGGCGATTGGTTGCGCGATGCGCTCAATCCGAAACTGAGGTAAGCACCATGACCTTGCTGCAAGTCGAGAACCTGACTGTCGAATTCCCGTCGCGTCGCGGCACGCTGACCGCCATCGAAGATGTCTGCCTGACGGTCGCACCGGGCGAGATACTGGGCATGGTGGGCGAATCCGGGGCCGGAAAGTCGATGACCGGTGCCGCGATCATCGGTCTGATCGAACCGCCGGGACGGATTGCCCGTGGCGAGATCCGGCTGGAGGGTGAGCGGATCGACAATCTGGACCGCGAAGCCATGCGCCGTGTGCGCGGGCGCAGGATCGGGGCCATCTTTCAGGACCCGTTGACCAGCCTCAACCCTGTTCTGACAGTGGGCGAGCAACTGATCGAGACGATCCAGACACATCTGAAACTGTCGCGCAGTGCGGCGCGTGAGCGCGCCATCGACTGGCTGCGCCGCGTCGGTATTCCGGCCCCCGAAAAGCGTGTGGATACTTATCCGCACCAGTATTCGGGCGGGATGCGTCAGCGCGTGGTGATCGCGCTGGCACTCTGCGCCGAGCCGCGCCTGATCATTGCCGATGAGCCAACAACCGCGCTGGATGTGTCAGTGCAGGCGCAGATCATCGCGCTGCTGCGCAAGCTGTGCAAGGAAACCGGGGCCTCGGTCATTCTGGTCACGCATGACATGGGGGTGATCGCCGAAACCGCCGACCGCGTGGCGGTGATGTATGCGGGCCGGGTGATCGAGGTGGGCACGGTCGCGGATGTGCTGCGCGCGCCGCGCCACCCCTACACGGCAGGGCTGATGGCCTCGATCCCGCGCATTGGCGAAAAGCCGGATATCCTGCCACAGATTGACGGGTCCATGCCGCGCCTGAATGCCCGGCCCGACGGCTGCGCGTTCAACCCGCGCTGCCCCAAACGGATGGATATCTGCACCCGCCTGCGCCCCGAATTGACCCCGGATGCGCATGGCGACGTGGCCTGCCATCTTTTCAGCAAGGAGCCCGCGACATGAGCCCGCATAGTGAAGCCCCCCTGCTGGAAGTCTCTGGCCTGCGCAAGAGTTTCGATCTGTCCAAACCCTTTATCAACCGCCTGATCGAGCGCAGCGAACGGCAACTGGTCAGGGCGGTTGACGGGGTCGATTTCACCATCCAGCGCGGCCAGACCCTTAGCCTCGTGGGCGAGTCCGGGTGTGGCAAATCCACTGTCGCCAAGCTGATCATGGGGCTGACCCGTCCCAGCGGCGGCAGTATCCGCTTTGAAGGGACCGAACTGGCAGACCAGTCCGCAGGCAAGCCCGCCCCCGTGCGCCGCCGGATGCAGATGATCTTTCAGGACCCCTATGCCAGCCTGAATCCGCGCTGGCGTGTGGCCCGGATCATTGCCGAGCCTATGAAATCCTTTGGCACGCACCCCGACCCGCAGGCGCGCCGCCGCGAAGTGGACCGCCTGCTGGAATTCGTGGGGCTTGGCGCGGCTGATGGCGACAAGTTTCCGCATGAGTTTTCGGGCGGGCAGCGTCAGCGCATTTCCATCGCGCGCGCGATTTCCACCAAGCCGGAATTTCTGGTCTGTGACGAGCCGACATCGGCGCTGGATGTGTCGGTGCAGGCGCAGATCCTGAACCTGATGCGCGAATTGCAGCGCGAGTTGGGTCTTACCTATCTGTTCATCAGCCATGATCTGGCAGTGGTGAATTATATCTCCGACTGGATCGGCGTCATGTATCTGGGACGGCTGGTCGAACTGGCACCTGCGGCCCAGATATTCGCGAACCCGCAGCACCCCTATACGCGGCTGCTGCTGGACACCGTGCCCGATATCTCGATGGTTAATCGTGACATGGACCGCCCGGCAGGCGAAGTGCCCAATCCGATTACCCCGCCACCGGGGTGTCATTTTCACCCACGCTGCGCCCATGCCGATGCGCGCTGCAAGGCGCAGATGCCGGATTTCATCGCCACGGCGACCGGGCACGCCCGGTGCCATGCTGTGCAGGAGGGGCGCTTGTCCCCGATTGCCGAACGGACAGCCCTGCGCGGGGTGATGTGATGCAATTCGATTTCACGCAACTCCCGCCCGCAGACCGCTACCGGCTGCTGACAAATTTCATCGGGCCGCGCCCCATTGCGCTGGTCAGCACCCGCGCTGCAGCAGGCCATACCAATGCCGCGCCGATGAGCTTTTTCAACGTGTTCTCCCAAGACCCGGCAATCGTGATTCTGGGTATCCAGTCGCGCCCCGACGGGCGCGAGAAAGACACGATCGGCAATATCCGCCGCACGGGCGAATTCGTGGTCAACATGGTCGATATGGCGATGGCGGATGCGATGATCCTGTGCGGCGTCAATTTCGCGCCGGATGTCGATGAATTCGCGTTCTCCGGTCTGACACAGGTGCCTTGCCGTCAGGTGAATGTGGCCCGCGCCATCGCCACCCCCTGCGCCATGGAATGCCGGGTCGAGCGGATCATCGACTACCCCCGCCGCGCCATCGTGCTGGGCGAGGTCCTGGAAATGCATGTGCGTGACGATTGTCTGGATACCGCCGGGCGCTATGTGAATCCCGACATCTACCAGCCCATCGCGCGGCTGCATGCCGATAACTACATCGTCAGCGACCGCCAGTTCGAATTGCGCAAGCCCGCCGAAATGCAGGCCCATGAGGCGGCACAGTTTGCCCCGGCAGAAGGGAGCAAATGATGCTCATTCACGTTATCAACCCCAATGCCTCGCGCGAGATGACCGAGCAGATCGCCACCGCCGCGCGCGATGTGGCCGGCCCCCTCGCGCGGATCGAGGCCAGCGGCGGCAAGACCAGCCCTGTCTCAATCGAGGGGTACTCGGATGAGGCGCTGTCGGTGCCTGCGATGCTGACGGCCATCCATGCCGCAGACCGGCGTGGCGCTGCGGCCCATGTCATCGCCTGTTTCGACGATCCTGGCCTGCGCGCGGCCCGCGAAGTGGCCGACGCGCCTGTGATCGGGACGTGTCAGGCTGCAATGCATTTCGCCATGACCCTGTCGGCGCGATTTTCCGTGGTGACAACGCTGCCGCGTTCGGTCCCGATAATCGAGGATCTTGTTACGGCGTATGGCGCAGAGCGGCATTGCCGCGCGGTGCATGCCGTCAATCTGCCGGTGCTGGCATTTGAGTCCGATGCCGAAACCGCGCGCGCAAAGCTGCTGCATGCTGTGCGCGCGGCGCAAAAGGCTGACAATGTGGACGCGGTGGTGCTGGGCTGTGCGGGCATGACCTCGCTTACGCGGTGGCTGAGCGCGGAATGCGGCTTTCCCGTGATAGACGGCGTGACCGCTGCGGTGAAACTGGCCGAGGCGCTGGCCGGTTCGGGCTACCGCACGTCAAAGACCGGGGCCTTTGCCGCACCCTTGCAAAAGCAGGGCGGTTTTGAACGGTTGGCGTCATGAGCGACATCCTGTTGCGTAACCTGCGCCCGATGGGCGGGCCAGTGGTGGATATGCGGGTGCAAGATGGCAGGATCACTGCCATCGCCCCGGCGCTGGCCACCGACGGTCTGCCAGTCGAGGATTGCGCTGGCGCGATTGGCGTTTCGGGATTGGTCGAGGCCCATACCCATCTGGACAAGACGCTGATGGGCATGGGCTGGTATGCAAATGCGGTTGGCACGGACCTGCACTCCATGATCGACAACGAACGCACCGAGCGGCACCGGCTGGGGCTGGACCCGCACCGCCAGTCCATGCGTCATGCGCTGGCGCTGGTGGCGGCGGGGTGCACGCATATCCGCACCCATGTGGACATCGATACGGATCACGGTCTGGCCATGCTGGACGGTGTTCTGGCCACGCGCGCCGCCCTGGCGCAAGAGGTGATGATCGAGATCGTCGCCTTTCCGCAGTCGGGGCTGCTGGTGCGGCCGGGCACGCTGGAGTTGCTGGATCATGCCCTTGCACAGGGGGCCGATCTGGTCGGTGGCCTGGACCCGGCGGGCATGGACCGTGACCCGAAAGGCCATCTGGATGCCGTCTTCGCGCTGGCGGAAAAGCACTGCAAGGGGGTGGATATCCACCTGCACGAGGCTGGCACGCTGGGCGCGTTTTCGCTGGAACTGATCATGGATCGGACGCGCGCGCTCGGGATGCAGGGCAAGGTGGCCGTCAGCCATGCGTTCTGTCTGGGCATGAATGACTGGCATGCCACCGAAGCGCTGATCGAAGAGCTTGCCGCGTGTGATATTGCCATCCTGACCACGGGTGCGCCCTCGCGCGAGGTGCCTCAGGTCAAACGCCTGCGCGCGGCGGGCGTGCGTCTGGGGGCAGGCTGCGACGGGGTGCGCGACACCTGGAGCCCCCTGAACCGCGCCGACATGATCGACCGGGCGCGAATTATCGCGATGCGCAACAATCTGCGCTCGGATACCGATTTGGCCATGGCGCTGGACATTTGCAGCACCGGGGGCGCGCAGGTGATGGGCCTGCAAGGCTATGGGCTGGATGTCGGTTGCGCGGCGGATCTGACCCTGCTTGCGGGCGAAACACTGGCCGAAGCGGCCCTTTCCGACGCCCCCCGCCCGCTGGTGCTGAAATCTGGCCGCATCACGGCCCGCGCGGGCAAATCGATGAGGGAGGCCCCGTGACCCATTTGCAGGACATGACGCTTGGTGCGCGGCCACAGGGGCGCACGGCTTTGGCGGCCCGCTGGATCGTTGCCAATGAGGGTGGCCAGCATCGGCTGTTGCGCGACGGGGAAATCGTGATCGAAGGGGGGTGCATCCTGCATGTCGGTCCGCCCTTTGGGGGCGAAGTGGCCCGCCGCATCGATTTTGGCGCAGCGCTGATCTCGCCCGGTTTCATCGATCTTGATGCGCTGTCGGATCTGGATACCACGCTGCTGGGGGTGGACAACCAGCCTGCATGGGCCAAGGGGCGGGTCTGGCCGCGCAGCTATGTCAATCGTGGCCCTTACGAGATGTATAGCCCCGAGGAACTGGCGTTTCAGAAGAAATTCGTCTTTGCGCAACTGCTGATGAACGGCATCACCACGGCGCTGCCGATTGCCTCGCTCTTTTACCGCGCGTGGGGCGAGACGCGGGCCGAATTCGACGCCGCCGCACAGGCGGCCATCGATCTGGGGCTGCGCGTCTATCTTGGCCCCGCCTATCGCAGTGGGGGCATGGTCTGCGCAGCGCCCGGCGTGTTGCACCCCGAGTTTGACGAGGAGCGCGGCCTGCGAGGGCTTGCTGTGGCTGGTGACTATATCCGCGCATGGCAGGGGAAAGGTGGCGATCTGGTGCGCGGGTTGCTGGCACCGGACCGCGTTGAAACCTGCACCGAAGCCCTGCTGCGCCGGACGATGGCGATGGCAGAGGAGCTGGAGGTGCCTGTCCGTCTGCATTGTGCCCAGGGGGTGATGGAACGCGACACAGTGCAGGCCCTGCACGGGGCGACTGCGCCGCAATGGCTGGCGCGGATCGGGGCGCTGTCGTCACGCCTTATTGCCCCGCATGCAACTGTTGCCACGGATGACGATCTGGCGCTGTACCGCGACCATGGCGTGACCATCGCGCATTGTCCGCTGGTCTTTGCCCGGTCTGGCGCGGCCCTGCGCTCGTTCCGGAAATGTTCGGATATGGGGATCAATATCGGCATGGGCACGGATACAGCCCCGCCGGACATGGTGCTGAACATGGCCGTCGGTGCCATGGTCGCGCGGCTGGTCGATAACTCGGCAGAAGCCGTGACCAGCGCCGATATGTTCAACGCCGCCACACTTGGCGGTGCGTATGCGTTGGGGCGCGGGGATCTGGGCAGGCTGGCGGTCGGCGCGCGGGCGGATATCGCGGTCTTTGACCTTGCCGATCCGATGATGGCCCCCACCATCGACCCGGTCCAGACACTGGTGATGGGCGCGACAGGTCGTGTCACCCGGGCGGTCTTTGTCGATGGGCGCTTGTCGATGCATGCGGGACAGGTGGCGGGCATGGATATGGTGCAGGCGCGCGCGCAGGCGCAAGCGCAGTTCGACGGGCTTGTCGCGCGCTATCCGGAACGGACATTCGGCCATCCGCCCGTCGAAGAGATTTTCCCGCCCAGCTTTCCAGTGCGCGACACCTGACAGGCAGCAAACCTGTCTGGCCACAGGGATGGCGTAGCATCCTGCGTGGTCCGCGCTGTTGGCCAGTCAGACGTCGCCTGCTGTACCGGAACCCGCTGCGGCAGGGCCTGATGCGGGCGCTGGACAGTCGCAAGCGTGGTGCATATGTTCCCCGCAGGAGGACTAGCATATCATGACAGACGTAGATCGCCGCACCCGGCTGGAAGGGTGCTACACATCGGTACTCCATGATGTCATGCGCTCGATGGGGTTGCGGAATTTCACCTTGCCGCCCCGCCTGCGTCCGCTGCAACCCGATACAGTGCTGACTGGCCCTGCCTTTACAGTAGAAGGGCGGATTGACGAAACAGCCGACCCGCACGAGACATTGCTTGCCTGGACAGGGCTGCTGTCGCGTGCGCCAGAGGGCCATGTCTGGACCTGTCAGCCGCATACGCATCTGGTCGCGCAGATGGGCGAATTGTCCGCAGAAACGCTGCATATGAAGGGGGTTCTGGGCTGCGTGGTGGATGGGGCGCTGCGGGATACCGGTTTTCTGCTGCGTCTTGGGTTTCGGTGCTGGGGCACACATCACACGCCGCGCGATATTGTCGGCATGTGGCTGCCCACCGCCACGGACCGTGAAATCATGATCGGGGATGTCGCGATCGCACCGGGTGACTGGCTGCATGGGGACCGCGATGGCATGGTCCGTATTCCCGTCGCCCGGCTGGATGATGTGATCGATGCTGCCGTAACGGCAATGAACACCGAAAACCTTGTGCGCACAGCGATCCTTGCCGGTATGGACCCGCAAGACGCCTATCTGAAACATGGAAAGTTCTGATGGACGACCAGACCAGAACTGACCCGCGCCTGTTGTTGCTTGCGCCGGGGGACAGTGTGTTTGTGCTGCGCGGCCAGATCGCTGCGGGAGAGGATATTTTTGTCGCGGGATGCCGCGTGCATGTGCCTGTTGCCTTGGGGCTGGGGCACAAGATCGCCCGTCGCGCGATTGGCCCCGGCGAAAAGGTCTTGAAATACGGTGCCTCTATCGGCTCGGCCCGTACCGGTATCGCCCTTGGTGAGCATGTTCACCTGCACAATCTGCAAAGCGACTATACCGCCACCTATTCGCTTGATGCATCGCGCAGTGGTGCAGACGACACACAGGAGCAGGTCCGACCATGAGCCAGACACATGACAAGGCGCAGATGCGTGGCTGGGTGCGTCAGGATGGACGCAAAGGCATCCGCAATGTGGTCGCAGTGGCCTATCTGGTCGAATGTGCGCATCATGTCGCCCGCGAGATCGCCCGCGAGGACCGGTCAGCCGCGCATGTGATCGGTTTCCCCGGCTGCTTTCCGAATGCCTACGCGCAGAAGATGATGGAACGCCTATGCACGCATCCCAACGTGGGTGCGGTCTTGCTGGTGTCACTGGGCTGCGAGAGTTTCGACCGCTACCAGCTTGCCCGCGTCGTGGCCGAAAGTGGCCGTCCGGTCGAGACGCTGGTGATCCAGAATGCCGGCGGCACGCGCGCGACCATCGCCTCTGGCCGCGACTGGGTGCGGGACCGGATCGCCGAACTGGCCGATGCCCCGACTGTTCCGATGGATGTGTCGGAACTGGTGGTGGGCACTGTGTGCGGGGGGTCTGACGGCACGTCGGGGATTTCCGGCAACCCTGCCGCCGGGATCGCCTTTGATCGCCTTGTCGAAGCGGGTGCCACATGCATCTTCGAGGAAACCGGTGAACTGATCGGGTGCGAGGATATCATGGCCGCGCGGGCCTCGACGCCGGAACTTGCGGTTGAATTGCGCGCCAGCATTTCAAAGGCCGCGCGCTACTACGCCACATTGGGTTTCGGCAGTTTCGCTGCTGGCAACGCGGATGGCGGCCTGACCACCATCGAGGAAAAATCGCTGGGGGCCTACATGAAATCCGGCCAGTCCCTGATTTCCGGCCTGATAAAACCCGGCGATTTCCCGCCGCGCGGGGGGCTTTATCTGATGGATGTCGTCCCCGATGGCGAGGTCCGTTTCGGGTTTCCCAATATCTCGGACAATGCCGAGATTGTCGAGATGATGGCGTCAGGCGCGCATTGCACCCTGTTCGTGACAGGGCGCGGTTCGGTCGTGGGGTCGGCGCTGGCACCGGTCATCAAGATCGCCGCCAATCCGCATATGTATCGCAGGTTGTCCGAAGATATGGACATAAATGCCGGGCGGGTGCTGGAAGGGACAGCGACGCTGGACGAGATCGGCAGCGAGATCTTTGACCATGTGGTGGCGCTTGCCTGTGGCGCGCCAAGCGCGTCGGAGTCGCTTGGGCATCAGGAATTCATCCTGACCTACAAGAGCTTCGAGCCGATCGGACCAGCCTGCCTGCCCGCCTGAGGCGCGGCAGGCCCCGCCCGCTGATCAGAACCCTCTGACACATGGACCCGTTCGGGGCGCTGTTTCCGGCTACGCATCTGGTGCCTGTCTGGCCCCGCACCGCGTGAACGCGTCGCGGTCAATCTGCGGTGCCCCATCCTGAAACTCTCATAAACATTTGGGTTTTCAGAAACTTAAATCGATCTTCCCTGTCCCTCGCTTTGCCGCTTGACAGCAGCGACAGTCAGCGACTACTTTCTGCCAAGTGGTCCTATGGTCCAACCAAACTCTGTGCGGGGAGCACAAGCAGCGACCACAAACCGCCAAAGGGGCGACAGCAGGTAAAGCCCTGCGCAGGGAGGGGATGACTCGGCATGACGCGTGTGACTGCGGTTGAGGATACGGTGGAGGCCATCAAGGCCGATATCCGCGCGGCGGCCTATGCTCCGGGTGATTATCTGCCCGCAGAGCGCGATTATGCAGAACGCTTTGGCGTCAGCAGAAACACAGTGCGCGAAGCCCTGCTGCGTCTGGATGCCTGGGGCATGGTAGAGCGCACGCCGCGTGGATCGCGCATGTCTGCAAAGGGGATCGACCCGGTTTTCCAGATTGTAGAGCATATGTTCGAACGCGACCTTGAAACCTGCCGGGATCTGATCGCATTCCGAAAATCTGTGGAACTGGGCAGCCTGCCCGACACCTTTGCCAAGATCACGCCCGAAAACCTGAACAAGCTGGATGCCGTGCTGGAGCGGATGGAAGCAGCGCTGACCGGCAAGGAAGCCGCCCTGGCGGATTATGATTTCCACGCGCTCCTGATCGAGGCGTCGGGCAACAATGTCTTGCGTAAACTGTACCGGGTGTTGCGGCATGTCATTGTCTTCTACATGGAGATTGGCAAGGCCGTGCCGCATCATGACAAGCAGATGCTGCGCCATCACCGCGCAATGGCCGAAGCCCTGCGGGCGGGTGACAGGGTGGCGCTCGAAACGGCGGCAAACAAGCACTATGCGCATAGTGCCGAAGTCCTGCACGAAGCCATCGAGGGCGCGACCGAACGCGCCGCTGCGGCGGATTCGGCGCGTGCTGCGGCTGGGGGCACACCATGAAGGCCCTGCGGATCGAAGGGGTGCAGCAGGCACGTCTGACAGACATTCCCCTGCCCGAGCCGGGGCCGGGCATGGTCCGGCTGCGGGTGCGGCATGTGGGGCTTTGCGGTAGTGACCTGAACACCTATCTGGGCCGCAACCCTCTGGTTTCGCTGCCGCGCGTGCCGGGGCACGAGATTGGCGGTATCATCGATACCATTGGCGCGGATGTGCCGGACACGTTGCGCGCTGGCATGACAGCGCTGGTGCTGCCTTACACGACCTGTGGCGTCTGCCCGGCCTGCCGCGTGGGGCGCACGAATGCATGCCGTGACAACCGCACTCTGGGGGTGCAGCAGGAAGGTGGTCTGTCCGAGGCCATTGTTCTGCCCCATGACCGGCTGATCCCCGAAGACCGGCTGGCAGCGCCCGCGCTTGCCCTTGTCGAACCGCTTGCCGTGGGTTTCCACGCGGTCGCGCGTGCCCAGCCCCAGCCCGGTGAATGGGTGGCGGTGGTCGGCTGTGGCATGATCGGCATGGGCGCGTTGATCGCGGCTGTCGATTGTGGCGCGCGGGCCATCGCAATCGACCTGTCCGCCGCGAAGCTGGACGTGGCGCGGCAGCTTGGCGCAACTGCCGTCGTTCAGGCCGGAACAGACGATGTCGCCGAGGCGGTGTCTGCACTTACAGACGGTGACGGCGTCGCGGTGGCGCTCGAAGCAGTGGGCCGCCCCGAGACCTTTCGTCAGGTGGTCGAATTGACGGCACCGGCAGGGCGGGTGGTCTTTGTGGGCTACAGCAAGGCCCCCGTAAGCTTTGACACCAGCCTGTTCAATCTGCGTGAACTCGACCTGTTCGGGTCGCGCAACGCCACGCGCAGGGACTTTGCCGCCGCCGCCGACTGGCTTGCAGCCCATGCGTCGCAGGCCGAGGGCCTGATCAGCCGTGTCTTTCCCATGGCAGAGGCCGAAGCGGCCCTGCCGTGGTGGGTCGCCAACCCTGACAGTCTGAAGGTTCTGGTCGAGGTCAGCGCATGAGGCAGGTGTTTGCAAAGCCCATTGCAGGCAAACCGGCATTCGGCGCTGGGTCACGGATGCCAGTGGTGCAAGCCTGCGACCGCTTGGCCATTGCAGCCGGGCCAGACCCATCCAAGCGGCGCAATGTCACACGATCCGGGTGTTTGGCCAACGCAGGCGAGGCACCGAACGGGGGCTGATCCGAACGCTTTTCAACCGGTCGCGCCAGTCATGGCGGACCGCCATCCAAGGGAGGAAGACCTATGAAGAAACTGACACATGGTATGCTGGCGGCAAGCCTTGCCGCTGTCCTGGCGACGACCACAGTTCAGATTGCCGCTGCGCAAGATGTGACGATCCGGGTTGCTTATGAAAACAACCCCGGCGAGCCTGTCGATATCATCATGAACGAGTGGAAAGAGTTGATTTCCGAACGCTCGAATGGCGAAATCGCGCTGGAACTGTTCCCAAGCTCGCAACTCGGTTCGAAGCAGGACATCACCGATCAGGCGATCATGGGCCTGAACGTGATTACCATCACTGATGTGGGCTTTCTGGCCGAGTATGAACCGGATCTGGGCATCCTCTATGGTCCGTACCTGACCGATGACCCGCAAAAGCTGTTCGACGTCAAGGATGGCGAATGGTTCGCTGAAATGAGCGAGCGGCTGCGCACCGAACATGGTGTGCGGATCATCATTCCGAACCTGCTCTATGGCGTGCGTCACCTGATCTCGAAAGACCCCGTGCGCACCCCAGAGGATCTGGCAGGCATGCGGATTCGTGTGCCCAACAACATCATGCAGATCCGCGCCATAGAGGCGATGGGCGGGGTGCCGACACCCATGCCGCTGGGCGAGGTGTTCACTGCGCTGTCCCAAGGTGTGATCGATGCGGTGGAAAACCCGATTGCCGTTCTGCACGGTCAGCGCTTTCATGAAGAGGCGAAATTCCTCAGCATGATTGGCTATCTGACCAATGCGGCGCTGTTTGTCGGTGGTGAAGCCTTCTTCGAGACCTTGTCGGACGAGCATATGCAGATCGTGCTGGAAACAGGCTACGAGGCCGGGCTGCGCAGTCAGGAACTGGTCACGGATCTGGACAACGCGATGCTTGACGACATGCGCGAGGCCGGTGTGGAAGTGATCGAGGTCGATGTCGAGGCATTCCGCGCCCTGACGCTGCCGGTCTATGAGATGTTCCCCGAATGGTCCGAGGGTCTGTACGAGATGATCCAGGCTGAAATGCAGTAAGCCAGAAACTCTTGTGTCGGGGGCGTTCTGCGGTCCCGACACGGTCCCGACGAAGTCCCGCACCGGATCTTAACCACCCCGGCCACGGGTCCTTCAGAGCAAGCTCACCCTGTCGGGCGTCTACGGTGCCCACAGGAAACCGCCTGGACGCCGCGCGGGACCTGCGCATAACGACACGACACATCGGATAGCCCAATGAAAACCCTTTCGTGGCTGTTTGCCAGACTTCTGGACCTTGCCATCGCATTGCCGATTGCAACGCTCATGATCCTGACCAACTGGGCCGTTTTCCAGCGTTACGGGTTGAATCGCCCGCTTCAGTTCGTCGAAGAGGTCAGCGGTCTGTTGCTGATCTGGATGGTGATGCTGGGCGCGATTGCTGCGGAACGCGACAATCGGCATCTGTCGATCTCGTTCATTGCGGATGCGATGCCCAGGCTGCTGCAGAACCTTGTCAGGGTCCTCATCGGTCTCGCCTCGATCGGGCTGGCATTGTATATGGCCAAGCTGGGATGGGATCTGACCCAGAGCGTTCAGCGCCGTGCCACGAACATCCTGGGCATCTCGTTTTACTGGATATACATCGCACTGCCGGTCGGGTTTGTCGGCATGGCGATCTTCATGGCGCTGACATTGCTGCGTGACCTGCGCGCGCTCTTTGACAGAGGGGATGAGGCATGATCAGCCTGCCGATGGTTGTGGCGATGATTCTGGCGCTGATCGCGCTGAACATGCGTCTGTATCTGGCGATCATCGCCGGAGTTCTGGTCTATTTCCTGTTCATCAACCCGATACCGATCAACATCGCGGCCCAACGCCTTGTCGCGCCGACGCTGAATGTCGCCTTTCTTGCAGTCCCGTTCTTTGTGCTGCTGGGAACGCTGCTCAGCTTTACCGGCATCGCCACGCGGCTTCTGGGGCTGGCGGACCTGCTGGTCGGGCGCTTGCGCGGTGGCATGGCGCTGGCCAATGTGATGCTCTCGACGCTCATGGGGGGGATGTCGGCGTCAAATCTGGCCGATGCCTCGATGACTGCACGCATGATGGTCCCCGAGATGGAGCGAAACGGCTACAGCCGCGCGTTTGCTGCGGCGGTGACGGCTGCAAGTTCGCTGATCACCCCGATCATCCCGCCCGGAATCGCGCTGATCATCTACGCACTTCTGGCCAATGTGTCAGTTGGGCGGATGTTTCTTGCGGGCATTCTACCGGGGCTGACCCTTGCGGTATTACTTATGCTGACCACTTATGTGATTGCGCGGCGTCGCGGCTACAAGCCAACCCGCACGACCTGGCCCGCGCCAGCCGAGACCGGGCGTATCGTGCTGGGGGCATGGCCCGCCGTTGTGGTGGTGGTGGCCGTCGTGGGAGGGATCAGGCTGAACGTGTTTACCCCCACCGAAGCAGGGGCCTTTGCCGTCTTTCTGGTGCTTGTGCTGGGGCTGTTCGTCTATCGCGACATGCGCTTTCATCATGTCCTGAGCGCGCTTGTCGAGACGGGCAAGGTAACGGCGTCGATCATGCTGGTGGTGATGGCAAGCTCGGCGCTGGCATGGGTATTTGCGCTTGAACAGATGGGGCAGGTTCTGGCGCTGACCTTTGCCGGGGTCACCGAAAGCCCGCTGGCGCTGCTTTTCGTGCTCAATCTCCTGTTTCTCGTTCTGGGAACGCTGGTCGAGGGCACGGCGCTGATGATCATTCTGGTGCCGATCCTGTTGCCGACCGTGCTGGCGCTGGGGGTAGACCCGATTCACTTTGGCATCATCATCATCGTCAACCTGTCCATTGGCACATTGACCCCGCCCATCGGCACAGTGATGCTGGTCGTGTGCAATATAAGCCGGGTGCAGGTCAGTGATTTCCTGCGCGAAGGCGCGGGGTTCTATCTGGCGCTGTTCATCGGACTGGCAGTCATCACGATGGTGCCGGAACTGTCACTGTTCCTGACGCGGTAGCACCGCCGGCCCGACCCGGTAGCGCGCGGTGCCGGGCGCGCGTATGGCGCATGGCATGCAGGGGGCAGGGTGACATAGCGCCGGACCGGATGCAGGGCAGTGGGGGTGCGTTGCCTGATACCCGCGCCAGCGCTGATCGCGTCGCCGCCGCGAGGGACTTGAAAACATGAAACAAGAGCGAGGCGCGCGCCCCCTCTTTTTCTATTTTCTTATCCAAGCGTTACCGCCACAAAGGGGGCGAACGCCACCCCGGTAGGCGAGTTCACCTCTCCTGTGCCCCGGATTGCAGGGCACAAGATGTCCTTGCGGGCATAGTTCTTCCAGATCGCCCCAGAAAGTCCTTTCTGGGCGGGTGCTCAATTGGAAAACTTAGGCGGATTCCTGAACAACTCGCGGCGGGCGGAGCCGGATCGGATCCAGATCATGTAGCTTGAACCGGACCGTGTTCACTCCGACCGGGCCTGCAACCTGGCATGCTGGAATATACCCAGTCAGGACGGCGCCAAGGATTTCGCCGGTTGA
>SKRW01000218.1 GCA_007118295.1 Paracoccaceae bacterium
GCATCGCGCGCGAAGGGCGGGCCGGTTTCTATGAGGGAGAGGTCGCGCAAGACCTGATCGACAGCCTGCGCGCGCTTGGCGGCTGCCACACCCTCGATGATCTGGCCGCAACGCAGGCGCGCCATGACGACCCGATCAGCAGCCAGTATCAGGGACTGGAGTTGATTGAACACGCGCCCAACGGGCAGGGGGCCACCGCCTGCCTGATCCTGAATATCCTTGCGCAGTTCGACCTTGCCGGCATGGACCCGCTCGGCCCCGAGCGCGCGCATCTCGAAGCAGAGGCGACCAAACTTGGCTATGACGCGCGCAACCGTTTCCTCGCCGATCCCGATCACATGACGCGGCTTGACCACATGCTCAGCCCGGACACGGCCACACGGTTGGCGGGGCTGATCGATCCGGCCCGCGTGCTGCCCGACCCCGCCCCCCTGACCGAGGCCATCCACCGCGATACGGTCTATCTGACAGTGGTGGACAGTGACGGGATGGCGGTGTCGCTGATCTATTCGATCTTTCACGGTTTCGGGTCGGGGTTGGCATCGGACCGTTTCGGGCTGCTCTTCCAGAATCGCGGTGCAGGTTTCACCCTGCAAGAGGGGCACCCGAACGCGTTGAAGGGTGGCAAGCGCCCGATGCACACGATCATCCCCGCCATGCTGCGCCACGAGGGGCGCGTCATCATGCCCTTTGGGGTCATGGGCGGGGCCTATCAGCCCGTGGGGCATGCGCGGCTGCTCAGCAATCTGGTCGATTTCGGGATGGACCTGCAATCGGCCATCGATGCGCCGCGCGCCTTTGCCGAAGCGGGCACCCTCACGCTGGAACGCCCCTATCCCGAGGCAACATTTCAGGCGCTTCAGTCACTTGGCCACAGGGTCATACGGGCCGAGACCCCGATGGGCGGCGCGCAAGCCATCCGCATGCACCCCTCGGGCATTCTTGAGGGCGCATCCGATCCGCGCAAGGATGGCTGCGCGCTGGGATACTGACCCAAGGCAAACCGGCTTCATCTTGCCAAAAATACTCAAAAAAACCTAAGCCCCCGGCCCGGAACGGGCAGGGGGTGACAGATGGACTTGCGGCGAAGCCGCGCGATCAGGTCAGACGCCAGCCAACTGGTCCCAGCAATCGAGTGCCTTGGCCGCATACATCACCGCCGGACCGCCCCCCATCTGGATCGCCATCGCCAGCACATCGGCCAGTTCTTCGCGCGTGGCCCCCGCTTTCATCAGCGCCTCGACATGAAAGGCGATGCACGGCTCGCACCGCACGCCGATGGCGATGCCCAGTGCCACGAATTCCTTTTCCTTCACCCCCAGAACGCCGCCTTCCTTGACAGCACGCGAGAGGCCGGCAAAGCCTTTCATGGTATCGGGCAGGGTTTTTGCCAGCACACGGGTCTGGTCGCGGGTGGCCGCGATATAGTCAGGGTAGTTCATCAGGTCGATACTCCGAATTGTTATCAGCCTGATGTGGCCGATTGTTCACCCGGATACCTTGACCTCGGTCAAATCTGCAGGAACGGTTGTGCCAGACGTGGCAACAATGCGCGGAATTTCAGCGGCGCGTCGGTCGCGGCCAGACAGATGCAGGCCATACCCGGTTCGGCCACCGGTTGGTGGTGCAGGTCTTCATCCGCAATCTCGATATCGCCCGGTCCGAACCGGTCCTGTTCATCGGCGAACGCACCCTGAAGCACCAGTGTCAGTTCCATGCCGCGATGGCCATGGTCCGGTACCGCCGCACCGCCGGGGATATACAGCAACCGCGCCGACGCATGCCGCGACGTGGGCAGGATCGCCTGCTTCACGCCCCCGCCGACATTGCGCCAGTCAATCTGTTCGACCCCGCCACCCGCATAGGCCCGCAACGGTTCCGGCAAGACCACGTCGCGCATGGGGCGCGGCGCATCCGGTCGTGTACTCGGTTGGGTGGATTTGATCCGCGCGAGGGTCGCGGCCAGCGCGCCGGTTTCCATCTGCGCCTGCTCTGCCGTCTCTTCGATCAGCGCGCCGCCGACCGCGTCAAAGCTGGCCAGACGTGCGCGGCATTCGTCACACATCGAAATATGGGTCGCAACAACCAGATTGAAGGCCTCGGGCAGGGTGCCCGCCGAATAGGCCATCAATAACCGGTCATTCAGGTGATGCTTGATCATGGTCGTCTCAACTTTCTCAACTCATGGAATGGCGCAGCCTCTCCAGCGCCAGTCTGATACGGGATTTGATCGTGCCAAGGGGAAGCCCTGTTTCCTCGGCGATTTCGCTATGGGTCTGATCGCCGAAATAGGCGCGCTCTATCATCAGACGCTGCCGTTCGGGCAGGTCTGCCAGTGCCGAAACCAGTCGCGCGCTTTCCTGTTGCAGCATCAGCGCGTCCAACTGGTCGGGTTCAGCCTCTGGCCCCCATGTCAGTTCTTCGGGTTCGGGACGCCGGTCGCGGCGCAGCATGTCGATGCGCCGGTTGCGGGCGATCGTGTATATCCATGTCGCAACACTTGCGCGGGTGGCATCGAACTGGGGGGCCTTCCGCCAGACAGTCACCATGACGTCCTGCGCGCATTCCTCGGCGGTTGTTGCATCTGCGCCGGATTTCATCAGAAAAGCCTTTACCCGTGGGGCGAAATGGTCAAACACCTGCGCGAAAGCCTCGGCATCCTGCCGTTCAGCCACACGTTCCAACAGGGCGATCCACTTGCCTCCATCCTGTTTTGTCACTGTTGCCTGCCTTTGCAATCTGCCTGACCGGTACCGTTCTGCGGGCAAACTAGCCGCAGGGACGACCTGTTGTCGAGCGGTAGCGGAAAGGTGCAAAGCATCAAACATGACCCTGTTACGCGGCACGGTGTGTCCCGGATCATTTTATGTATCGCATTGAGATGATTTGTCGATTGATCCGCCTTTAAACCTCGCTCGTAAACCTTGCATACCAAACGATACAATCAAGGACTCCTGCATGCCCTTCGAACTCAACCACACTCCCGCGCGCCGCATTGCAATCATCGGCGGGGGTATCTCGGGACTTGCGAGCGCCTACCTGATGTCCCAGCGTCACCGTGTGACCCTGTTCGAGGCCGAACCCCGCCTTGGGGGGCATGCGCGCACCATTCTGGCCGGAAAGCGCGGCGATCAGCCAGTGGACACCGGGTTCATCGTCTTCAACTACACCAATTATCCCAACCTGACAGCGCTGTTCGAAAAGCTTGATGTGCCCGTGGCAAGGTCGAACATGTCCTTCGGCGCGTCATTTGACGGGGGAAAGTCTGAATATTCGCTTTCGGGGCTGAACGAGATTTTCGCCTCGCGGGTCAATCTGGCCAACCCGCGCCATTGGCGCATGATCCGCGACATCGTGCATTTCAACAAGAACGGGCTGGCCGTTGCGCAATCGGACCCTGAGTTGACCATCGGCGGGCTGCTCGACCGGCTTGGCACGGGGGCGTGGTTCCGTGACCGCTATCTTCTGCCCTTCTCCGGGGCAATCTGGTCCACGCCCACGCAGAAGATCCTCGACTTCCCGGCCCATGCGATGATGGAATTTTTCCGCAATCATGCGCTGCTGGGGTATGAAGGGCAGCATCAATGGTACACGGTTCAGGGCGGTTCTGTGGAATATGTGCGCCGACTGGAAAGCTATCTGGACCGCGCAGGCGTCACCTTGCGGAAAGGCTGCGCAGTGCAATCGGTCCGGCGCGGGCCCAGCGGGGTCTGGATCAAGGCACCGGGGATGGAGGAAGAAAGCTTTGATGAAGTCATTTTTGCGACCCATTCGGACGTGACGTTGCGTCTGCTGTCGGACCCGACCGGCGCCGAGAGTGCCGCCCTTGGGGCCGTGACCTATCAGCCCAATGACGCGGTGCTGCATTGCGATACCGATTTCATGCCAAAGCGGCGCAAATGCTGGTCAAGCTGGGTGTATCGCGAACGTGGCCCGGCGGACCGCGAGCGTATCTCGCTGAGCTACTGGATGAATTCGCTTCAGCCCATCCCGCAGGATGACCCGATGTTCATCACGCTCAACGCCAACCACCCGGTGCGCGAGGATTGCATCTACGACACTTACACCTTTTCGCACCCGGTCTATGATATGGCAGCCCTCAAGGCGCAGGACACCATCCGCGGCTTCAATGGCACCAACCGGACATGGTTTTGCGGCGCGTGGATGCGCAACGGCTTTCACGAGGACGGATTTGCCAGCGCGGTCGATGTCGCGCGCGCCATGGATGCCCGCGCCGAGAAACTGGCAATGGCATGAGCGTAGTCGAACATATCGCGGGCCAGACCTTTCACGGTCGGCGCGGGCCGGTCCGGAACCGGTTTACCTATGGCGTCGATTATGTGCTGTTCGATGCCGAGGCCGTCCTGGACCTGCCGTGCCTGATCTCGCGCAACCGGCGCAACCTTGCCAGCCTGCGCGACCGCGACCACGGCGGCGCACCGGGGCAGGGCCGGGGGGCTGTCTGGGTGCGCGACGTTCTGGCGGCGCATCAACTGGACGGGGTAACAGCGGGCAAGCTGCAATTGCTGACGCAACCGCGCGTGCTGGGGCATCTGTTCAACCCGGTCAGTTTCTGGCTGTGCCATGACGCGGATGGCGGGTTGCGCGCCGTCATTGCCGAGGTCAACAACACCTATGGCGACCGCCATTCCTACCTGTGCGTCAAACCCGACCGCTCGGTGATCGGGCCGTCGGATGCAATCGGGGCGGCCAAGATTTTCCATGTCTCGCCGTTTCAGCCGGTTGCGGGGCAGTATGTGTTTCATTTCGATATCGCGCCCGAGAAACTCGCCATCCGCATCAGCTATCATCAGGAAGACGAGGCCCCCGGCGCGGGCCTGATCGCCACGCTTGCCGGGCCGCGCGCGCCACTGGGCAACCGCGCGATCCTGTGGTCGATGGTGCGCCGAATGGGGTCGCGCCGGGTGCTGGCCTTGATCCACTGGCAGGCGTTGCGGCTATGGGTGCGCGGTGCGGTCTTTCGCGCGCGTCCCACACCCCCCTCGCATGAGGTCAGCCAATGACCGTGGCCGTGGCCCAGACACGCCCCGCGCCCCGGTTATGGGGGTATTCGCTGTTTGGCGGGCTTCTGGCCATGGCGGGGCTGCCGATCTACATCCATGCACCGCATTTCTATGTCAGCGAATATGCCGTGTCGCTGGCCGCGCTGGGAACGATCCTGTTTGTGTTGCGCGGGCTGGACTTTCTGCAAGACCCCGCGCTGGGCTGGCTGGCCGAGCGGCTGAACCCGGTGCGCGGACTGGCTGTGGCGCTGACAGCGATCGTCATGGCAGGGGCCATGCTGATGCTGTTTGCCATCCCGCCACTCTTTGCGCCGCTGCTGTGGTTTGCGCTGGCGCTGGTATTGCTGTTCTCATGCTATTCCTTCCTGACCATCTGCTTTTACGCCACCGGCACGGCGCGGGGCGATGCGATGGGCGAGGGGGGGCATGTCCGGCTGGCGGGCTGGCGCGAGACCGGCGCGCTGCTGGGTGTTTGCCTTGCGGCCGCCGCGCCCGTGGCACTGGAAGCGGTCATGCCCGTGCCCTTTACCGGCTTTGCGATTGGCTTTGTGCTGGTGGCCGTGCTGGCCGTTCTGGCAATGCGGGCTGAGTGGCCGCGTTTCAGCCAGCGCGCGGCACCCGGCGCAAGCCTGCCGATGCGCGCAGTGCTGGCTGACCCGGTCGCGCGCCGCCTTCTGCTGATCGCGCTGGTGAATGCGACGCCTGTTGCGATCACCTCGACCCTGTTCCTGTTCTATGCCGAATCGGTCTTGCTGGCGAATGGCTGGGAAGGGGTGCTGCTGATCCTGCTGTTCATGTCTGCTGCCGTGTCGGCACCGCTCTGGGCGCGACTGGCGCGCGGTTTCGGTGCCAAGACGGCGTTGCTGGCCGGCATGGCGCTGGCGGCGGCCAGCTTTGCCTTTGTGGTGACGCTTGGCCCCGGTGATCTGATGCTGTTTGCGCTGATCTGCGTCATCTCGGGTGCCGGGATCGGTGCTGACCTGACCCTTCTGCCCGCCATCTTTTCGCGCCGGATGGCCGAAATCTCGCCCGATGCCGCCAAGGGATTTGGCCTGTGGGCCTTTGTCACCAAGGCGACGCTGGCGCTGGCGGCCCTGATGGTCTTTCCGGCACTGGAACTGTCCGGGTTCGAGACTGGCCCGGACAATGACCCTGCCGCGCTGACAACGCTGATCCTGCTCTATGCAGCCCTCCCCTCGGTCCTCAAGGGCCTTGCCATCGCGCTTCTGGCGCTCACCCCATTGAAGGAGAGCAGACCATGACCCCCGCTCTGAGTTTCCTGTCCGGCATCGCCCTGATGCTTGCGCTCTATGCCACAGCCCAACGGTTTCTGGGGTTTCGGGCACAAAAACCCGCTGATTATGCGAAACTCGAACCGCGCGTGGATATCCGCAAGCATCTGTCCGGTCCGATCCGCTGCGAGGGCGTGATCTATGGCCCGATGGGCCGCGTCACTTCGCGCTTTACGGCGGATATGGACGGGCGCTGGGACGGCAATCGCGGCGTTCTGGCCGAACATTTCAGCTATGACAGCGGCACCAGACAGGACCGCGAATGGCGTCTGACACTGGGCAATGACGGACGTGTCGAGGCCGAAGCGGATGACCTTGTCGGCAAGGGGCTGGGCCAGCAGGAAGGGGCAACGCTGCGGTTGAACTACACCATTCGCCTGCCTGAAAGTGCTGGGGGGCATGCGTTGCAGGTCACGGACTGGATGTATCTGGTCGACGAGCGGACCATCGTGAATCGCAGCCAGTTTCGCAAATTTGGCATCAAGGTCGCAGAACTTGTCGCCACGATGCGCAGGGTGGACGCATGAGGAAACTCTCTGGCAAGACCTACTGGCTGGTCGGAGCCTCCGAAGGATTGGGGCGCGCACTGGCGGAAAAACTGTCAAAGGCCGGGTGCACGCTTGTGCTCAGCGCGCGCGGGACGGACAGCTTGCAGGCATTGGCGGCAGAATTGCCGGGTGCGGCGACTGTGGTGCCGTGCGACGTGTCGGATCGCGAGTCTGTCCTCAAGGCGGCCGAAGCGGCAGGTGAGATTGACGGCATGGTGTTTCTGGCCGGTCTCTACTGGCCGTTTCCGGCGACCGAATGGGACGCAGACCAGACCGAAGCCATGTTCGATGTCAACCTGACGGGGGCCGCGCGGGTGCTGGGTCAGGTCGTGCCACGGATGGTTGCGCGCAAGGCGGGCCATATCGTGCTGACCGGCTCGCTGTCGGGCTATCGGGGGTTGCCGGGGTCAATCGGCTATTCCTCGTCCAAGGCGGGGCTGATGCATCTGGCCGAATCGATGCATTGCGACCTGCGCGGCAGCGGGGTTGATGTGCAACTGGCCAATCCCGGCTTCATCCGCACGCGGCTGACCGATAAGAATGACTTCACAATGCCGTTCCTGATGGAACCGGCGCAGGCCGCCGACGAGATCATGAATCTGATGCGCTCAAGCCGCTTTCAGCGGGCTTTTCCGCGCCTGTTCTCGCTGGTGTTTCGGGGGGCGAACCTGCTGCCGGACTGGGCCTATTACCGGATCTTCGCGGGCAAGTGAGTGCTTGCTTCAGCGCGTCCTTTGCGCAACACTTGCGCTATCTCACAGGAGGTCGCCATGCTTGCCATCAGCCTACGCAAGATCGTCCACATCATCTATCTGGCGCGCGAGGGCAGCGTGGGGAATGCCGAAGTGCATGCGTTCATCGATGCCCTGAATGAGGATGAACAGGCCAGCCTGACGGCTGTGGCATGGGTCGGGCGCGGCGCGTTCGAACCTGAAGACTATGACGAGGCGGTCGCCACGGCCATGTCCGAAGCCACGACGCCCACGGCTGATTATCTTCTGGGCATGCCGCATCTGGCCGAAAATCTGGAGAATGGTCTGGAAGAGCTGGGCATCGATGTCACTGGCGAGGAAGAGGATTTCCTGCGCCAGGGGTCCTGACCTGACATCTTTCCTGTCATTTGCCCCGCCATTCCGTCAGCGCCGAGTTTTCGGGGTTTTCCGGGGCGGCGACAGCCGATTGCGGTGCGCGGCCCATTGCGCGCGGGGGTGGCGCGATCTTGGTGCAGCGCAGGTGATGCGCCTCGCGCGCGCCAAAGTAAAACGCGACCACAGCCCCCAGCAACCACCACAACGGTTCCGGGACATGCGCCAGCGCGCCCATGCGGACCGCAAACCCGTCCGGGTCGGCCATCGCATAGACGAACAGCCCCAGCGTGCCCAGCGCCAGCAGTGGGCGGGGCAGGCGGTTCAACCCGTTGACCAGACTGTCAAACCAGCCCCCGCGCGCATACTGGAACTCTGCGCTATGGCTGGCATGTGCGGCCTTGTAGGCATCATGCCCCAATTCCAGTGCACGCGTCGCGTTGGGCCGGAAGACTTCGGCGACCGAGGTCACAGTCTGGCCAAGCGCGCGTGCCTCGCGCGCGCCCCCGAACAGCAGGCCAAACAGCGACCGGATCATGTCCAGCCCGCCACGCGCGCGCGGTGCTGCGCGTCTGTCAGATGAAACCGCGGCGCGATGAACTCCTCGGCCCGCGTGATCCAGCCACCCTTGCCACCATCGCGCCTGCGCGCGAATTTGCGGCTGGCCGGGCGCCGGTCGGCGATGCGGTAGTAATAGTCCCGCCGCGCGATCCCATAGGCATCGACCAGATGCGCCGGTGCCATGTCATAGGCGCGATGTGTGGCGGCTATCGTCTGTGGCCCGATCACCCCGTCCATGGCCACGTCCAGCCCCATTTCGACCATCAGGCGCTGCAGGATGCGCACGGCATTCGCCCCTGCATTGACATACATGTCAAACACCGTCGCCCAGAGCGGTTCTGGCAACTCGGCAATGCGCGGGTGCCTGAAGTAATGCGCGACATAGATATCGACCGCATCCTGTCGCGTCAGCCGCCGCACATCCTCGACCCCGACCTGCTGGCCGGGGCGCAGGCGGCGCAGGGTGTGAATGGTCACGCCGTAATTCGTGGCCCCGCCGGGATCGTCAGGGTCATTGACGAACCCCCCTTCGCGACCAACGATGTCTTCAGCAAGTTTGCGCACAGTGTTCATGAACAGCCATCCCGGTTTGCGATCCGCAGACCCTCAGGCTGCCAGATCAGCCCCAAGACCGGCCTAATGCAGCGTACGCTTGGCGTAGGGTGGGTGGTTCTGCCGCGCCAGCGGCAGGTTCACCCACCTGTTCCACGCCCCCCCTTTCCCCGCCGCCCCCTTTGGGCTATCTGGCAAGGCCAGAAGCAAAGGGACCACACGCGCGATGCAGTATGAACACCCCGGCGATGTCGAACAGGACTGGCGCGACGCCATCTCGAGCATCGAAGACATCATTGACGAAGCCCGCAAGGGTCGCATGTTCATCGTCGTCGATCACGAGGATCGCGAGAATGAAGGCGATCTGGTCATCCCTGCCCAGATGGCCACGCCCGAGGTCATCAA
>SKRW01000311.1 GCA_007118295.1 Paracoccaceae bacterium
GACTTCCGCCCGGTGGCGTCCGAAAATCTTTTCCATGGCCATGCTGATCTCTCCGACTGACGCCCGTGCGCGGGCCGCTTCGACTGCCGCCTCCAGCAGATTGCCGCCCTCTTGCGCGCGGCGGGTGACCTCGGTCAGTGCCGCGTCGCAGGCGGCTGTATCGCGGGTGGCGCGGATGTGTTCCAGCCGCGCGATCTGGCTGGCGCGCACCTTCACATTGTCGATGTCAAGAATGTCGATCGCGTCTTCCTTGTCCTTGCGATACTTGTTCACCCCGACAATCACTTCTTCGCCCCGGTCGATCAGGGCCTGACGCCGCGCGGCGGTTTCCTCGATCCGCAGCTTGGGCATGCCAGAGGCCACGGCCTTGGTCATGCCGCCCAGTTCCTCGGCCTCTTCCATCAGCGTCCAGGCGGCTTCGGCCAGATCATGGGTCAGCTTTTCGATGTAATAGCTGCCCGCCAAGGGATCGACGACACGTGTGACGCCGGTTTCTTCCTGCAGCACCAGTTGCGTGTTGCGCGCGATCCGGGCGCTGAACTCGGTGGGCAGGGCGATCGCTTCATCCAGCGCATTGGTGTGCAGCGATTGTGTGCCACCCAGCACCGCCGACATGGCTTCATAGGCAGTGCGGATGACGTTGTTATAGGGGTCTTGTTCCTGCAGGCTGACACCCGAAGTCTGGCAATGGGTGCGCAGCATCGAGGATTTCGGGTCCTTTGGGCTGAACTCTTCCATCACCCGCGACCACAACAGGCGTGCGGCGCGCAGTTTCGCGATTTCCATGAAGAAATTCATGCCTATGGCGAAGAAAAAGCTCAGCCGCCCGGCAAAGTGGTCGACATCCATGCCGCGATGGATGGCAGCGCGGACATATTCGCGCCCGTCGGCCAGCGTGAAGGCCAGTTCCTGCACCAGATTGGCACCCGCTTCCTGCATGTGATAGCCGGAAATCGAGATCGAGTTGAATTTCGGCATCTCGGCACTGGTATATTCGATGATATCCGCGATGATCCGCATCGAGGGCTCGGGCGGATAGACATAGGTGTTGCGGACCATGAATTCCTTGAGGATGTCATTCTGGATGGTGCCTGACAGCAGTTTGCGATCCACGCCCTGCTCTTCGCCCGTGACGATGAAATTCGCAAGGATCGGGATCACGGCCCCGTTCATTGTCATCGAGACCGAGACCTTTTCCAGCGGGATGCCGTCGAACAGGATCTTCATGTCCTCGACCGAATCGATGGCCACGCCGGCCTTGCCGACATCGCCCGTGACGCGCGGATGGTCGCTGTCATAGCCCCGGTGGGTGGCCAGATCAAAGGCCACAGACACGCCCTGCTGCCCGGCAGCCAGCGCGCGGCGGTAAAAGGCGTTGGACTCTTCTGCCGTGGAAAACCCGGCATATTGGCGGATGGTCCAGGGGCGGCCCGTATACATTGTGGCGCGCACCCCGCGGGTATAGGGTGCTTCGCCCGGAATGGACCCCAGATGCGGCAGATCCGCAACATCCTCGGCAGTGTAGACGGGCTGGACAGGGATGCCTTCGAGCGTGTTCCAGGTCAGGCTCTCTGGCGACCGGGATTTCAGTTCGCGGCTGGCGATGTCCGTCCAACGGCGTTTGGCGTCGCTCATGGCAGATCCTTTCTGTGGGGACGCGCAGGGAAAATTCTGCGCGCTCTGGTGTTTTCCGTGAGTTTGCACCTATATCTGACCCATGCAGGAGGCATTATGAAACAGATAGTCGCGCTTGTTTTCGCACTGGTTTTCCCGATCGGGGTTTTTGCGACCGAGGCAGGTGACACGCCTGCGCCCGCCCAGGAGAATGAAGCCATCGAAGAGGTTGAAACGAGTGAGCCCGAAGCCACTGCAGAGCCCGAGGGCCTGCTGTTTCTGGATGCGCGCGAGGTCGATGTGCGCGATTTCATCTGGACCAACCGGATCATCGTGGTGATGGCCGACACGCCCGACGACCCGCAACTGGCCCGCCAGCTTGAGGCGTTGCGCGACCGCGGGGATGAATTTCTGGCGCGCGACGCCGTCGTAATCTTTGATGCGCATCCGGCGGACCGCAGCCCACTGCGGCAGGTGATGCGCCCGCGCGGTTTCATGACCGCGATCATCGACAAGGATGGCGAGGTCAAGGCGCGCCGCCCTGCGGTGCGGTCGGGGCGCGAACTGATGGCCGTGATCGACCGGTTTCCGACCCGGCGGCAGGAAATGCTGGAACGCTTGCCGTCGGGGCGGTGACCGGGTTTTTCCGGAATGAGGCTTACGCCAGGATCTTCTTTCAGGGGGCTACCGCCCCCATAGATCGCTGGCTGCGCCAGCGGTCTATTCCCCCGCGAGTATTTGCGGCAAGATGAACGCCTCATTGGTAGTAGCCCAGTTTCTCGGCCCAGCGCGACAAGAGCCACCAGCCCGGACCGAAAGTGCCTGCCAGCCAGAAGACCAGCGCCGTGCCTGGGTCGAGCAGCCCCAGCCAGACCGCACCCGCCATCACGGCACCCAACCCGTAGATCAGTCCGCCGCCCACGGCCACGAATTCCAGCCCGAGGCGCAACCGGCTGAGCAAGGGAAACACCCCGTGGAACAGGGCCATGCCGCCCAGCGGCGGCAGGAGCACGAGCACATAATACCCGTCGCGGATACCGTCAGACAGTTGCGACAGGATGATCCAGGCCAGAAAGAGCGCGGCACCGAAGCAACCGAAATACACTGCGAACAGACGCAATGGCGTACGTTTCATCCCTCGAACTCCATGATGACATCATCCACAGCCAGCGAGGCACCGGGGGCGGCGTTGATCCTGGCCACCCGCCCCTTGCGTTCGGCGCGCAGGATGTTTTCCATCTTCATCGCCTCGATGGTCGCGAGAGGCTGGCCCTCATGGACCTCGTCGCCTTCGGAGACGGAGATCGAGACGACCATGCCCGGCATCGGGCATAACAGGAGTTTCGAGGTATCGGGCGGCAGTTTTTCCAGCATCAGGCTGGCCAATGCGGCCTGACGGGGCGAGAAGACGCGCACTTTCAGGTCCGCACCGCGCAGGCGCAACCGGTAACCGCCGGGAATACGGCTGGTTTTCATGACCAATGGTTCGTTATTGACGCTCAGGCGTGCCAGTGGCTGGCCCGGCAACCAGTCGGACGTGATGCGGTAGACCTGCCCGTCTATGGTAACGCTCGCCCCCTCACGGTCGGCCTGAATACTGGCTTGCAGGCTTTGACCCGCGATCGTGATCACCCAATCCGTGCCCACGACACGTTCATGATTGTCCATCCGGCCCGAGACGCGCGCGCGCCGGATTTCGGCCATGCGGTTCATAGCGCAGGCGCTGGCGGCCACGCGGTGCAGCAAATCGTCGGGCAATTCTGCGCCCGCGAAACCATCGGGGTATTCCTCGGCGATGAAGGCGGTCGTGATCTCGCCCGAGACAAAGCGCGGGTGGTCCATCACGGCGGACAGGAAAGGCAGGTTATGGCCGATGCCCTCGACCTCGAATTCATCAAGGGCGAGGCGCATCTCGTTGATGGCCGCGCCCCGTGTGGGGGCCCATGTGCAGAGTTTGGCGATCATCGGGTCGTAATACATGGAGATCTCGCCGCCCTCATAAACGCCGGTATCGTTGCGCACGGCGCGCGTGGGTTCGGCCAGTTCGGTGGGCGGACGGTAGCGGGTCAGGCGACCAATCGAAGGCAGGAAGTTGCGATACGGGTCCTCGGCATAGAGGCGGCTTTCCATGGCCCAGCCGTTGATCTTCAGATCTGATTGCGCGAAGGGCAGTGTCTCGCCTGCTGCCACGCGGATCATCTGTTCGACCAGATCGACCCCGGTGATCAGTTCGGTGACAGGGTGTTCCACCTGCAAACGCGTGTTCATTTCCAGAAAGTAGAAATTGCGCGCGCCATCAACGATGAATTCGACCGTGCCCGCCGAGGTATAGCCCACAGCCGCCGCCAGCGCGCAGGCCTGTTCGCCCATGGCGCGGCGGGTTTCCTCGTCCAGAAACGGCGAGGGCGCTTCCTCGATGACTTTCTGGTTGCGGCGCTGGATCGAGCATTCGCGTTCATGCAGATAGAGCGTGTTGCCGTGCTGGTCGGCCAGAACCTGAATCTCGATATGGCGCGGCTGGGTCACGAATTTCTCGATGAAGATGCGGTCATCGCCAAAGCTGGACGCAGCCTCGTTCTTGGACGACTGGAAGCCTTCGCGCGCCTCGGCATCATTCCAGGCGATCCGCATGCCCTTGCCACCGCCGCCCGCGCTGGCCTTGAGCATGACCGGGTAGCCGATTTCATTGCTGATTTTCACGGCTTCATCTGCATCTGCAATCAGGCCCATATAGCCCGGAACCGTGCTGACGCCCGCTTCCTGCGCCAGCTTCTTCGAGGTGATCTTGTCACCCATCGCCTCGATGGCCTTGACGGGCGGGCCGATGAAGGCGACGCCTGCGGCAGCCAGCGCTTCGGCGAATTTCATGTTTTCGGACAGAAACCCATAGCCCGGATGCACGGCTTCGGCACCGGTCTGGCGAATGGCGTCCATAATCTTGTCGATCACGATATAGGACTGGTTCGCGGGGGCCGGGCCGATATGGACGGCCTCGTCTGCCATCTGCACATGCAGCGCGTGGCGGTCGGCGTCGGAATAGACCGCGACAGTCCTGATGCCCATCTTGCGGGCGGTCTTGATGACACGGCAGGCGATTTCGCCGCGATTGGCAATCAGGATCTTCGAGAACATGCGGGCTCCTTGGCAAGCTGGATGAGGGAAAGTGGGAAGGTCATGTCACTCTTCCCATGTATCGAATGAGAATTCGGAAGACCCGTCGAACAGTTGCGGAAATGCCGCCTCGGCGGCGCGCATGTCCACACGCAAGAGCGCATCATAACTGGCGGGATCAAAGGGGTCCTCGGCGGGCACGACCTCGCGGCCAAGCAGCCAGGACAGGCGACCTGCGTCGAGATTGCCGCGCTCGAACGGGGCGTCACCGAAATGGGCGATCAACGCCCCGAGAAAGGCCTCATCCGCGCGGCGGTCGCCTGCGCGGCGGTCGGCATAGCGCTTTCGCGCCACAAGCGGCGTGACACCCTTGGGGTTGGCGCGGCGAATGGTGAACTGGAAATCTGTGCTGGGCAGGCGTCCGGGAAAACCACGATGTTTCAGCATGCGACCCCCCGGACAAAGGGCGCAATGGGTCGCGGGTCAGACCCGAAGGTCAGACCCGCGCAGGATTCAATATTTTCCCTTGGTGGCAGCGGGTTCCATGACAATGGGGGCTGCTGCGGGCATTGGCTCGGGCTCGGGTGCTTTGCGGGCACAAGCCGAGATCGCCAGAGTAGCGCCGATGGCAATGACCAGTGTAAACTTCGACATAGATATCTCCTGTTACAGTATTGTTCCGGGCCGCGTGCCACAGCACCCTGACCCGACGCGACTTTCGCGCAGAGAGATGGTCTGCGCCGAGTCCCGACCGTAACGGAAACGCGATGCCTTTTCCACAGGAGATTATGGGCGCGTGCAAAGATCGCACAACGCCAAGCAGGACCTTGCGGACCTGCAGAAACAGGGGCAAGGCCGTGGCCCTGCCCCGGAACAAGATCAGTATTTGCCCTTGCTCGACATCGGCTCGACATAGATCGGCGCGGATACCGGCTCGAAGTGCTGGACAGGCTCGGGGGCCTTGCGGGCGCAGGTTGCCGGGATAAAGGACACCAGGAACGCCGCGACGAGTGCGAGTTTCGCCATTGTATTCTCCTGCTCGTATTGCCGGGACGCGGATTCCAAATTGCCCGCGCCCATTGATTTTGGTCTGCATGGGCCAGAATTGGCGCATACCGGCCAATAATACCGCCTTTGCAGAATCCTGACCATGAAAAACTGCGCAGCGTCAGCAGTTGTGGCGCAGTTGCATCATATTGCGATGGGGTCGTGCATTCAGTCATGATATTCGTCCAGATCGATCTCGCAGCCATCCATGGTAAAGGAAAACCACTCGAAAAATTGCAGGGAGTCCGCGTCAGTCACGCCAAATTCCACTTCGCGGTCCATCAGCGTCACGACGGCACCCTCCCAGCCCTCGTATTGGGGGGTCTGGCCGGGCTCGAACAGGCGGCGCGCCTGTGTTTCGCATAGCCAGAGCATGTCATCAAAGACCAGTTCCGTATTGGCTGCATAGAGGCTCGCAGGTTCGGCAAGGCGGGGCACGATATAGCGCAGGCGGATGACCGAAAGATCCTCGTCCCAGATCGGCTCCAGTGGCTGGGCATCCACCCCGGATGGCAGGCGCAACGCGTCAGCCTGAGCGGACGGGGGCAGCGCCGCCGCGACCGCCAGTCCAAGCACAAGGGCACTGCGCATCCCCCCCTCCCTACAATGGAATATTGTCGTGCTTTTTCCATGGGTTCGTCACCTGCTTGGTCCGCAACGAGGCAAAGGCCCGTGCCACGCGCTTGCGGGTCGATTGCGGCATGATGACCTCGTCGATAAAGCCTTTTTCGGCAGCGACAAACGGATTGGCGAAACGGTCCTCGTAGTCGCGGGTGCGCATCGAGGTCTTTTCGGCATCGCCCAGTTCCGAGCGATACAGAATCTCGACAGCGCCCTTGGCCCCCATCACGGCAATCTCTGCCGTGGGCCAGGCATAGTTGAAATCACCGCGCATGTGCTTTGATGCCATGACGACATAGGCCCCGCCATAGGCCTTGCGGGTGATGACCGTCACTTTCGGCACCGTCGCCTCGCCGTAAGCATAGAGCAGTTTCGCGCCATGCTTGATCACGCCGCCATATTCCTGCGAAGTGCCCGGCAGAAAGCCCGGCACATCGACGAAAGTCAGGATCGGAATCTCGAACGCGTCGCAAAAACGCACGAAACGGGCCGCCTTGCGGCTGGAATCGATGTCCAGACAGCCGGCCAGCACCATCGGCTGATTGGCCACGACGCCCACGCTGCGCCCTTCCAGCCGGATGAACCCCGTGATGATATTCTTGGCGAATTCGGCCTGAATCTCGTAGAAATCGCCCTCATCGGCGACCTTGTGGATAAGTTCCTTCATGTCATAGGGGGTATTGGGGTTGTCCGGCACAAGCGTATCGAGGCTGGGCTCGACCCGTGCAGGGTCATCGAAAAATGGCCGCACGGGTGGTTTCTGACGGTTGTTGAGCGGCAGGAAATCCACCAGACGCCGAACTTCGATCAGCGCCTCGACGTCGTTTTCAAAGGCCGCATCCGCCACGGATGACTTGCGCGTGTGGGTGACCGCGCCGCCCAGTTCCTCGGCGGTGACCACTTCATTCGTGACGGTCTTGACCACATCGGGGCCCGTCACAAACATATAGCTGGAATCCTTCACCATGAAGATGAAATCGGTCATCGCTGGACTGTAGACCGCGCCCCCGGCACAGGGACCCATGATGACGCTGATCTGCGGCACCACACCCGAGGCCAGAATATTGCGCTGAAACACCTCGCCATAGGCGGCAAGGCTGGCCACACCTTCCTGAATCCGCGCCCCGCCCGAATCGTCCAGCCCGATGACCGGCGCGCCGTTCTGGATGGCCATGTCCATGATCTTGCAGATCTTGGCGCCATGCGTTTCGGAAACCGACCCGCCCATCACCGTGAAATCCTGACTGAACACATAGACCAGCCGCCCGTTGATCGTGCCCCAGCCAGTGACCACGCCATCCCCGGAGGGGCGTTCGTTCTGCATGCCGAAATCGGTGCAGCGATGCGCGACGAACATGTCGAACTCCTCGAAGCTGCCTTCGTCCAGCAGCAGTTCGATCCGCTCGCGCGCTGTCAGCTTGCCCTTGGCGTGCTGCGCATCAATGCGCCGCTGCCCGCCACCCAGGCGCGCAGCCCCACGATGCTTTTCGAGTTGTTGGAGGATATCCTTCATGCGCGTGCCCCTGCTGTATCACCGATTTGAGCGCGACCATACTGGGGCTGTATCCTGCAAGAAAGCAAAATCCGGAAAATTTGCAAACCGTCCGTGTTGTGTTTTCGCTAATATGCAAACCCCAGAGCCCCTTGCCTTCCCCGGCGAAACGCTATTTCCTGCACACGTTCAGCATCGCAACCATTCCGAGTCGTTCATGTCCGCCCTGCCCCTTCCGACCGCTTCATTCGCACTGCGCTGGCCAATGGGGGCGTGCAGAGTGATGCTGCCTGCGCATTTGTCCGGCACTGGCGGTCGGATATGAGTATCGCCGCCGCCCCTGCTACCCGCTTTCTGGACGCCACCACCCCGCCGACTGTGGCGACACTTGTTGCGCTTGCCTCGATCTCGGCGCTGGCGATGAACGTGTTTCTGCCCTCGCTGCCCTCGATGACCGAATATTTCGGCACCGATTATGCCGTGATGCAGCTATCGGTTTCGCTCTATCTGGCCGTGAACGCAGTATTGCAACTGTTTGTCGGGGCCATCTCGGACCGATTCGGGCGTAGGCCGGTGATGCTCGGGGCGCTGATCATCTTCATTCTGGCCACGATCGGCACGCTGTTTGCCACGTCGGCCTTTGTGTTCCTGATGTTTCGCATGCTGCAGGCGACCGTCGTGTCGGGCATCGTGCTAAGCCGCGCCTCGATCCGCGATGTCATGGGCGAGGCACAGGCCGCCTCGCGCATCGGGTATGTCACGATGGGCATGGCGCTGGTCCCGATGATCGCGCCTGCCATCGGTGGCCTGCTGGACCAGGTTTTCGGCTGGCGCGGCAGTTTCGGGCTGATGCTGATCGCAGGCATTGCCGTGCTGATCCTAAGCTGGCGCGACATGGGCGAGACCAAGCATGACCGGGGCGGGTCCATGCGCGCGGTCTTTGCCGAAGTGCCCGAACTGATGCGCGCGCGCAGGTTCTGGGGCTACTGTCTGACCGCGATGCTGGCCTCTGGTGCGTTCTTTGCCTATCTGGGCGGCGCGCCTTTTGTCGGCTCGCATGTGTTGGGGTTGTCGCCTGCACAACTGGGGCTGTTCTTTGGCGCGCCCGCGCTGGGCTATGCTGCGGGGAATTTTCTGGCCGGGCGCTTTTCGGCGCGGGTGGGGATCAACCGGATGATCCTGATCGGCTGCATCATCGGGTTCGGGGGAATGGTGTTGCTGCTGATTCTGGCGCTGACACTGGGGCTGACGGCGCTGGTGTTCTTTGGCTGCTTTGTCTTTACCGGGCTTGGCAATGGGATGCTGCTGCCCTCGGCCACATCGGGCATGATGTCAGTGCGCCCGCATCTGGCCGGCACCGCCAGCGGAATAGGCGGCGCGATCCTGATCGGGGGCGGTGCGGGGCTTTCGGCGCTGGCGGGCGCGCTGCTGACACCCGAAAGCGGCGGCATGCCGCTGATCTGGCTGCTGTTCACCACCACGGGCCTGTCGTTGCTGCCGCTATTCTATGTGGTCAGACGCGAGAAACAGCTTTCTTCTTGACCGGC
>SKRW01000162.1 GCA_007118295.1 Paracoccaceae bacterium
CAAAGGGAATGATCGAGCGGTAGATATCGCCAAGGCTGACCTCTTTCGGGGCCATGGCGCGCATCAGGAACAGGTTATAGCCGAAGGGCGGCGTCATATAGGCGATCTGGCAGGTGATCGTATAAAGCACCCCATACCAGATCAGATCAAACTCCAGCATCCGCACAATCGGCACATACAAGGGCGCGACAATTACCAGCATCGCCGTGTCATCCAGAAACATGCCCATCAGGATGAAGGAAATCTGCATCAGTATCAGGATTTCCCAGCGCCCAAGGCCCAGATTGTCCATGAACAGGGCGCGCACGAAATCCACTGCACGCAGCCCGTCGAACACCGCGCCAAAGGCAAGGGCCGCCAGAATGATCCACAGGAACATGCACGAAATTGCCAGTGTCTTCTTGGTGCAGACCTCCAGAATGGCCCAGGTCATCCGCCCCTTGGCGATGCTGACCGCCAGTGCGGCCAGTGCGCCGACTACCGAGCTTTCCACCAGTCGCGTATAGCCCAGCACGAAGGGAACCATCATCACCGCAAAAATGCCCAAGGGCATCAGCCCGGCCAGTAGCAGGCGGTATTTCTCGCCCTTTGTCACCTGCGCCAACTCGTCCGGGTCGATCACCGGGCCAAGGTCTGGGTTCATCCGGCAGCGCAGCCAGATATAGAGGATGAACAGCCCGGCCAGCATCAGCCCCGGCAACAGCCCCGCCGCCCATAGATGCGTGACCGGCTGGCGCGCGATCATCGCATAAAGCACCAGCACCACCGAGGGCGGCACCAGAATGCCAAGCGAGGAGCCCGCCTGAATGACCCCTGTTACCATCAGCTTGTTGTAATTGCGTTTCAGCAGTTCCGGCAGCGCAATCGTCGCCCCGATGGCCATGCCTGCCACGCTCAACCCGTTCATGGCCGAAATCAGCACCATCAACAGGATCGTGCCAATCGCCAGCCCCCCCGGAACCGGGCCGAACCAGACATGGAACATGCGATAAAGGTCATCCGCCAGTTTGCTTTCCGACAGCACATAGCCCATGAAGATGAACATTGGCAGCGTCATCAGCGGAAACCAGTTCATCAGCTTGATGGTCTGGGCAAAGGCCAGATCATGCCCGCCCCGTTCTCCCCACAGCCCGATGGCCGCGACCACCGCCACGAAACCGATCACCCCGAACATGCGCTGGCCGGTCAGCATCACGGCCAGCATGGACCCGAACATCAGCGCGGCGATCACTTCATAGGGCATCAGACGCTGCCCTCCTTGATCTCGATCCCGCGCAGTTTTGCGATGTCGCGGATCAGGAACGCCGTGCATTGCAGGATCATCAGCACAATCCCGATACACATCACGATCTTGATCGGGGCCATATAGGGCCGCCACAGCCCGCGCCGCCGCTCGCCATACTCCAGCGCAAATTGCGTGCTCTCGATCCCGCCCCACAAGAGCACGCCCAGATAGACCAGCAACGTGAAGATGGTGATGCAATCGACCGCAGCCTTGGTCCGGTCCGACCAGCGCGAATACAGCAGGTCCATCCGCACGGCAGACCCCATCTGCAACGCATAGGCCCCACCCAGCATGAAATACCCCAGCAGCAGGAATTGCGCCATTTCGTCAGTCCAGATCTGCGGGCTGAAGCCCACCCGCGCAATCGCACCCCATGCAAGCACCGCCATCAGCACGAACAGAGACCACATCGCCAGCCGGCCGATGCGATAGTTCAGCGCCTCGACAAGGTGCAGATAGGCGATCACTGCGCGGGGCATGGCACCTCCGTCACCTGCGCGACCGCGCGGCTCAGGACAGGGGCCAGCCTTGCGGCCACCGCCTCCTGTGCGGCGGGTGTGTCGATCAGATCATTGCGCAACTCCAGCATGGCGTTTTCCAGCCCGTAGGGCAGTGCCTGCAACCGCAAGGTATGCGTGACGTGATCCTCCGCCGAATAGGGCGCATTGAGTTCCGTCACCAGATCCAACCCCGGTGACATGGCAATGATTGCCTGCGCAAGTGTGGGCAAGGTGTCGTGAATGACGCCGAATTCTACCTTGCGCGCCACACCATGCCAGACGGGCGAAAAGGAATGGATGGTCAGGATCACAGGCCGTCGCCCAAGCACAAGCGCACGCGCCACACGGGCGCGCACCAGATCATGAAAGGGCAGATACAGCCGCTCCATGCGGGCAAGGCGCTCGACAGGGCCGATCCCCTCGTTCAGGGCGATATGGTGGATTTCGGATTGCACCGGGCAGGCATCCGGCCGGTCGGGGCTGCGATTGAGATCATAGATCAGGCGCGAGAACGGCGCATGAATCAACTCGGCCCCGCCGCAGGCACGCGCCAGCAAAGGGCCAAGAGCCCGTGACACTCCCAGCGCACCAATATCGCCCGCCGCATGCGAGGCCAGCAACTCGGGGCTGGCCTCGGACCAGGGCGCAACCAACCGGTTCGACGCATGTTCGCAGATCATAATCACCGCAGGCGCACCCTCGACGGGTCGCGCTGTGCGCCCCGCACTGTCCCAACCAAGGACCGTTCCTGCCCAATCTGATAACGTCGGCTGCGGTGTCATGATCAAATTCTCTGCAAGGCACCGAATTGTGAAGCGAACGGCACACCCTGTCGCAGACAGGCTGCACTGAGTCTTGCTTTTACGTCAAGTATGTTTCTAAACATTGTTGACTGAAGCAAATATTACAGAATGAACGCTGATCATACAGGCAAACCTGCGGAGTCTCGCCAGATGCAACTTCAGACGATGGAAGACCATCTGCGCGCCGCCATGTCGGGGATGACCCGCACCGAACGGCAACTGGCCAGCTATATGCTCAGCAATTTTCCGCTCTCGGTTCTTGGGTCCGTCGCAGAGATTGCGCAGGCCGCCGGCGTTTCCGGCCCGACTGTCGTGCGGCTTGTGCGCAAGCTGGGCTTTTCCGGCTACCCCGAGTTCCGCGCCCATCTGCATGAAGAAATGGGCGCACGTCTGGCATCGCCCATCGCCAAGCACGAGAAATGGGCAGATATCGAACAGGTCGATCACCCGCTGAACCGCTTTGCCGCCAGTGTCATCGACAACCTGAGCCAGACTCTCAGCCAGCAGGACCTGCGCAACTTTGACAATGTAGCGGATATTCTTGCGGATAAATCGCGCCCTGTGCATCTGATCGGGGGGCGGCTTACGCGCTCTGTGGCGGAATATTTCGCCACGGCACTGCATGTCATGCGCAGCGATGTCACACTCTTGTCCAGCCTGCCCAATACCTGGCCACCTGCCCTTCTGGACATGTCGAAACGCGATGTTCTGGTGGTGTTTGACATCCGCCGATACGAGCCGTCGATCCAGCAATTCACGGATCTGGCCCATGCGCAGGGGGTCGAGATGGTTCTGCTTACAGATCGCTGGGTTTCGCCCTGCGCAGGTGTTGCCCGCCACATCCTGACCAGCCATGTCGAAGTGCCCTCGGCCTGGGACACGATCGTGCCACTGGTCGGTCTGGTCGAGGCACTGCTCTCGGCCATTCAGGAAAGGAACTGGAAGGACACCCGCGAGCGGCTTTACCGGATGGAAAGGTTCTACGAGGATATGCTCTTGTTCAAGCGCCCGCGGTAGGTGCGCGCGCGGTTTGAAAACGCCCCACTGCGAAACGCGACCAGTGTTCCGGTCACGGTAGCATGTTTCACTTGCGGCATATCGCGCCGCACTCTGTGACCCGGCATTCAGACCCGGTTCGGTGCCTCTGCAAAGCCAGCCCCAAAGCTGCCCCAAGCCAAAGGCGCAGAAACCCAGGATCGAAATCCGCATTTAGCCCGTTCTCTGATCGAGTATCTGGCGTCGCTCCAGCTTTCCGCGCAAGATTTGTGCATGCGGTTTTCGATCTGAGGCCCCGGCCCTGCGATCACATGATGCGCCAAAACTATTCAAGCCGCGCATAATTTAGGCAGTCGTTTCCGGGGCCAACGACAAGCCCGAACGGGCATCACATCCTGAACCGCCATTTAAGGCAACATTATCATACGCATGTGGGAATAGATCCTCATTTTCAAATAAAACCGAAAACTCTTGTCTAGGACTTCCTTATGGCCAGCCCACTGCTTTGGCGATTGCGTCATGCGAGCACCTGCCAGAGGGGAAAGCTGTTGGAGCTACGGTTTTTTGAGATTTTCCGAAACGCCGACTATGTGCGTCTTCTTTTTGAAGGCGCCGCCCTCAGCGCCGGATTGACCTTGTTCGCCGGGATGATCGGGTTTGCGATCGCCATGGTCCTGGCTTTTCTGCGCCACAGAAGGGTTTTCGGAATTCACTGGGTTGCGGTTGTTTATGTCGAGTTTATCCGCAACACACCGCTGATCGTGCAGCTTTTCTTCGTGGCCTTCGGGTTGCCTTTGTTGCTGGGCTATCAATGGCCGTTCTGGGCGCATGCATTGCTGGCACTGGTGCTGAATTTCTCGGCCTATTTCGCAGAGATCCTGCGGGCCGGTTTCAACACGGTCGGCAAAGGTCAGGAAGAGGCCGCGCAAGCGATGGGGATCGGGCCGCTCATCATTTTCTTCAAGATCACGCTGCCGCAAGCCGTGGGCAAGATGTTCCCATCGCTTAGCAGCCAGTTCATCTTCCTGTTCCTGACCACGGGCATCATCTCGGAAATCGGGGTGCGGGATCTGACCAATGCCGGCATCTTTATCGACAGCCGCACCTTCCGCACCTTCGAGGTCTTTGTCACGCTGACTGCGATCTACATCGCCATTTCGCTCAGCTTCAAGGCGCTGATGGTGGGGCTGTATCGCCTGATGTTTCCATGGGTGGGGGTGCAGCGATGAGAGAGTTTCTGATCGAGATCTTTGGTCGCCCGCACGGCATTGTGGTGTATCAGTTGCTCGATGCAACGCAGTTCACCATCTATCTGTCGCTGATTGCCTTTGTCGGTGGCGGTATCCTTGGTGCGCTGATTGCGCTGGTGCGGATTGCGCCCAATAAATGGGGCAAACGGGCGGCGATTGTCTATATCTGGCTGTTCCAGTCCACGCCGCTACTGATGCTGTTGTTCCTGACCGGCCTTGGCGTGCCGCGCCTGTTCGGGATGAACATTGACCCGTGGTATGCGGCCAGCATCTCGCTGACGCTGTATTCCAGCGCCTATATGTCAGATGTCTGGCGCGGTGCCTTGGAGGCCATACCGCGCGGGCAATGGGAAGGGGCCAGCGCGCTTGGTCTGCGCTTTCTGCCCACATTGCGGCTGGTGGTTGCACCGCAGGCCATCGGCATCGCACTCGCACCGACCGTGGGCTTTATGGTGCAGATCATCAAGGGCACATCGCTGGCCTATATCATCGGCTTTACCGACCTGATGACCATCGGCAAACGCTGGGCCAATGCGCCGGTTGCAGGCACCGAGCCTTATATCATCTTCCCCCTCATGGCGCTGATCTATTTCAGCCTGTGTTTCCCGCTGTCGCTTTATTCGCGCCATCTCGAACGCCGGATGGGCAACGTCAAGACGCTGCGGCCCGTGGCGGCCGCTTGAATTCCCCTCTGTCACTCAGGAAAGGATGACACCCATGAAGACCCTACGTTCCCTTGTTGTTGCCGCAGGGCTTGGCCTTGCCAGCCTCGCGCCCAGCACGGCCTTTGCCGATCTGGCCGATATTCTGGCCCGCGGCACCATCAACATCGCCGTGCCCGAGAGCTTCCCACCCTTTGGCGCGCTTGGCATGGAAGGCGAGCACGAAGGCTATGATGTCGATGTCGCCAAGTTGATCGCCGCCGAGTTGGGGGTCGAGGTCAACATCGTCCCCGTCAGCTCCAACCAGCGCATTCCCTATCTGGAAACCGACCGCGTCGATCTGGTGATCTCTTCCATGGGGGCCAACCCCGAGCGCGCCAAGTCAATCTGGTTCTCGGCCGCCTATGCCCCGTTCTACTCGGGCGCTTTCGCGTCAGCTGATCTGGATATCTCGTCCGTGGCGGATCTGTCGGGTCTGAAGATCGGGGTCACAGGTGGCGCGCTGGAGGATCTGGAACTGACGCGCACCGCACCGTCGGATGCTGAAATCATCCGCTTTGGCGACAATGCCGCGACCCTGTCGGCCTATCAGTCCGGTCAGGTCGATGTGCTGGTCACTGGCAATACCGTCGCGGCGGAACTGGCCGCAAATAACCCGAACCTGAGCGTAGATGTGAAATTCATCATGCGCGACTCGCCGTGTTTTATCGGCGTAAAGAAGGGCAATTTCGATCTGCTGCAATGGGTCAATGTCTTTATAATGCACAAGACCCTCGGCGGTGAGTTGAATGAGCTTTCGCAGGAATGGTTTGGTCAGCCGCTGCCGCCCTTGCCAACACTCTGATGTAAACTGCCTTGCCACCCGCAGGTGGCAAGGCAGGCCTAAAAAAGGTACGTGCTCACCGAGAACTGGATCGACGATAGATGTGACTGCGCCATCAAGATCAGACACAGGCGCGGCGTCATCCGACAAGTCCGACAGCCCTTATCCCCTCGATATGCAATCGACCACTGGCTCGTGCAGGCTGTAGGTCTTGTTCTTGCCCTTCGGCTTCTGATCCAGCAGCCGCCCGGTCAGCACCAGCGCATCTCAGATTTGCTCGTGCAGCGTCCCGGCGGGAATGCCGCTCAGATGCAAGCGCGCGGATACCCTGCCCACAGAATCGCGACGACGTGCTCAGGAACTGCCAAAGCATGTGGCTTGCCCATCTTCGTGCTGCATCTGAGGAGATACAGATCAGGCCTGAGAGGAAACTGAAAACGCCAAGGTTCCAACCCGCTCTCAGATAGGCGAATTGACGTGCCGTTCCGGACCGGTCAACCCTTGCCGCCGGTATCGCGCCAAAGTTGAGCCAGAAGTGTCTCGATATCTGCAAGCGTCGCCAGTGAGACGATCTGCGCTGGCGTGAGGGGCTGGCCTGTTGCCTCTTCCAGTGTCAGAATCAGCCGCATATGGGCCAGACTGTCCCATTCTGGCGGGTTGCCCAGCATCGCATCAGGCGGAACGTCGGGCAGGTTCAGCACATTGGCCAGCAGGCGTCGGGCTTGGGTCATGTTTCAGCCTCTCGCGACCAGTTTTCGCGCAGCATCTCGAAGGTCACGATATCCGCACCGCCAGAACCGTCCGGCAAGGCAATGGCACGGTGCGCAGTACCCGCATGGGTAAACCCGAGGCGCCGATAGGTATAGATCGACGAGATGTTGCGCGCGAGCACAAGCGCATCGATGCGCTCGGCCAGACCGCTGTCGAAAATATGGCTGATGATCGCCTTGCGGGTCTCGAAGACCACGTCCTTGCCCCACCAGTCGCGATCATGCAGGGCAATCTGCAGGCTGGCGGTGCGCCATGGCCTGAGGACAAACAGATGCAGCCCGACCGGCTGATCGGTCCCGGTTGGTGTGATGGAATGGACGATCCTTTTGCGCCCGTAACCCTTTATCATGCGCCGCCACCATCTGAGCCGCCGCACCTGTCGCGGCTCTATGATCAGCGGTTCATGCATCTCAGGGTCACTCGCCCAGTGCTGCCAGGTCATGGATGCGGCCTGCCAGGCAGTGAGCGGGGCCAGAGTGAACCGCTCGGTGCGCAGTGAAACGAACAGGGCAGGATCAGACTTTCGCATCATGGTTTTCCCGCAATAAGGGTTTCGCGCAGGGCGTTCCGGTCGGGCTTGCCCCGGTCGCTGCGGGGCAGATCATCGAGCAAAGCCAGCCGTGCGGGGACAGCCTCGGGGCGGGCCTGATCCCGGCACCAGTCGATCAGGGCGGCCACGCTGATATCGCTGCCCGCACGGGGCACAACGCCCGCGCCCACAATCTCGCCCGCCACTGCGTCGGGCAGACCGACGGCCAGTGCCTCGGCCACATCCGGGTGGCGCATCAGCAGCATGTCCACCTCTTCTGCCAGAACCTTGACCCCGGCACGGTTGATCTCGAACTTGCGTCGCCCGCGCAGGATGGCGGACCCGTCAGCGTCCAGCGTGGCGATGTCCCCGGTGCGGAACCAGCCTGCACTATGGGCTTGTTGCGTCATGTGAGGGGCATTCCAGTACCCCTGCATCAGCGCTGGGCCGCGCAACAACAACTCGCCCTGCCCGGATCGCGCAACCCCCGACTCCGTCAGAACCGCAAAGCGCCCGCCCCACGGCACGCCGATTGCGGCCTCTTGCGGCGGATCCGACAGCCTTGCCCCTGAAATCCAGTTTGCAGCCTCGGTCATGCCGAACATGTTCCAGACATTCGCCGTCCCGCTCCAGCGGGCGATGCTGCGCCATAGCTCTGCCGCCAGTGGTGCCGAACCGACATGCACCCGCCGCAGCGTGCCAGCAGGCAGCGGCGCTGCCACGCGCATCAGCATCTGCCAGAAAGCCGGGACAGAGGACAGAAATCGCACGCCCTCATCCGTCAATGCACTGGCCAGCGCGGGCAATTCATCCATCCGCGGGGCAGGCCACAGCAGAACGCGCGCGCCCGATGCCAGCGGCGTCAGGATATTACCGATCAGCCCGTGGCCGAAAAACACCGGCAGCGGGCAAAGCGTGGTCGCGATCTCGTGCGCGGGCATATGGGCAAGGTTCAGCAGGATGCGGGCCTCCAGCGCGCGCAGGCTCAGCGTGACGCCCTTGGGCTGGCCAGTGGTGCCCGAGGTCGTCATCAGCAGCGCAGGCTCATCCGGGCCCAGCGGAGCAGCCGCAGCACCCGACCCGGCAAGCCGCCCGACCCCAGTGCCATCCAGCCACAGATGCAGATCCAGCGCCGCCGTGACAATGGCGCGTTCGGGCTCGGGCAAGGCCGGGTTGACCGCGACAGCACAGGCACCAACAACCCAGCAGGCAAGAATATCGGTCAGATAGTGGATGGGGTCGGGCTGCGCGATGGCAATGCGATGCCCATGCCCGACCCCCGCACATTCGAGAGTATGGGCGCGGGCCAGAACGCGCGCGCGCAATTCGCTGGCCGACAGGCTGCGCCCGCTGCGCATGTCCTGCAGACAGGCCGTTTCGGGCATTAACCAGAGAAAGGGCAAGTCGGTCATAGGGTCGTGACACCTTTCATGAGCGTGGCTGGTTAGGTGCCCCTGACAAAACTGGACCTGCGCCCAGATGTCCAGTGCAGTGACCCGGCCCGGCGGGTTTTTGCGAAAACGCGTGCGCGCCGCAGGGACCATATGTTGCAGAGCACCAAAAGAGTCGTCGGATCGACCTGTCGGCGGGCACCTGCCATGACGCGACAGATCTGCGGTCCGCCCCGTGTGACACGAAGCCTCAGCGCAGGTTTTGGTCTTGTCCGTTGAGGTTGATTGTGTTTTGCTGAACACCTGACTCGCAGTTGAAGGGAACTCGCAATGAACAAAGTTACGAAACCCTATGTCAAACCTCAGGTGGCACGCGCAGGCTCGTTGGCGCAGGTGACGGCCGC
>SKRW01000302.1 GCA_007118295.1 Paracoccaceae bacterium
CGGAATATCGGCTTTCGCAGTCAAGCGGAAATCGCTGTTATCTTCGGTGCAGACGCACAGCATATCGGTTCCGGCACTCAGACCCTCCACCACAACAACGCCGACATTGTCGGCCTTGTCATGAACGAGCAGTTGCGGGTGGGCGTTTGCGATCATTTTTCTCTCCCTTTCGTAATGGTGTTATCCACGGGCAAGACCCGTGAGCGTGTCGTGAAGCTGTTGCGAAATGTCTATCTTTTCTGCGCGGCCTGCACGCTGGGTCATGCGACGTGATCCCGGCAGGCGCGCGCCGTCTTGCGCCGCGATGGCGGCAAACATGGTTTCGGCACGCTCTGCAAAACCGGGGGCAAAGCGCGCAGGATCCAGCACAAGGATGAAATGTGCCAGATCGGGGGCGGGTCCCTTGTCATCAAACAGCGAACTGGCCTGAAAGGCGAAATTCGCGCCCGCAAGCCCCGCTGTGAGCAACTCCACCATCAGCGCCAGCGCCGCACCCTTGGCCCCGCCAGATGGAACCATCGTGCCTGCCATCGCGGCATCGGCGTCCGTCGTGGGGCTGCCATCGGGCGCGAGCGCCCAGCCCTCGGGGATCGGCTGGCCCGCCTTTTGCGCCAGCATCACCTTTCCACGCGCCACATGGCTCAGAGACAGGTCAATCACCAGCGGGTCACCCAAGGTACGCGGGCAGGCAAAGGCCACCGGGTTGGTGCCATAAAGCGCGCGATTGCCGCCCCACGGGGCCATCGCCGCGGGGGTATTGGCCATCGCCAAAGCAATCAGCCCTGCGCGCGCAAAGGGTTCCACTGCGTGACCAGCCACCCCGAAATGGTGGGAATGCGTCACGCTGACGACTGCGACACCCAGATCGCGCGCGACTTCGCGCGCTGCATGTGCGCCTGCGTCAATGGCGGCGAAAGCCAGCCCGAAGCCCGCGTCAACGCGGATCACGGCCCCGTCGCGCGTCAGCACCGGTGTCGCATCGGCCACGATCTTGCCTGCGCGCATTTGGGCCGCATAAAACGGTGCGCGCGCCAACCCATGCGAGGGTAAGCCCTCTTGTTCAGCCAGAACCAGTGCATGTGCGGCAGGGCGCGCCAAATTCTCGGGCATGCAAGCGGCCACGAAAGCTTGCGTGACCAGCTTTCGTGCGGCATCTGGCGTTATCTGCGTAGATGTCATGAGAATAGCAACCCTCTGAGTCTTGAAAACTATATAGTTTATACAATATAGAGGCGTCAAGCGCGCATTGCGCTAAGCAAGCGATATAGGGTACCAAGAAGCATCATGACCGCACGCCCCATCGCCCAACCCCTACACCGTCAGTTACGCGACCTGATGATGGCGCGCATCGAAGCGGGTGAATGGTCTCCGGGGACCTTCCTGCCGCCTGAAACCCGGCTGGCAGATGATTACGGCGTCGCTGTGGGAACCTTGCGCAAGGCGCTTCTGGATATGGCCGCTGAAGGGGTAGTGCAGCGCCGTCAGGGCAAGGGCACTGTCGTCGCCAGTCATGACAGCGACGCGGTGTTGTTTCGGTTCTTCAATCTGCGCGCAGCTGATGGCAGCACGCTGCGTCCTGCAAGCCATGTCCTGTCGCGCGAGCGTCTAATGTGCGGCGCAGAGGATGCGGCCGCCTTGGGTCTGACCGAAGGGGCAGAGGTCATCCGGATCACCCGCCTGCGCGACGTAGGCGGCGCGCCAATCTTGTACGAACATATCGTGCTGGATGCCGCACGCTTCGGCATGTTGGACAGTCAGCCCGAGATATTGCCCAACACGCTCTATCAGCTTTACCAGATGGAATATGGCGCAACAGTCCACCGCGCGCGTGAAACCTTGCGCGCCGTCGGTGCAACGGGGGAATGTGCCCGTGAACTGGGTGTGCCTGAAATGACGCCCGTGTTGCACATTCGCCGTATCGCGCAAGATTACAGCGGCGCACCGATCGAGTTGCGGCTGTCCTGGGTGAATACCCAAAGCCTGCACTATGAAGCGGTTGTCTGATCCATTTCCAACACGATCTTTGCTGCATCAACCTGTCCTGCGTCCAGATCGACAAAGGCTTCAACGCCATCGGCAAAGGGCCGACCTGCGACCCAGTTCAATGCCCCCAGATGCCCATGCGCCAGCGCGTCCAGTGCTGCGGCAAAATCGTCAGGGGTGTAGCAATAGCTCCCGGTGATGGTGATTTCCTGCAAGGTCAGGCGGCGGATGTCGTAGCCCTCGATGCCCGGCAAAAGCCCCACATGCACGATCACGCCGCCGGGCCGCACAAGCCTTGATGCGGCCTGGCGTGTGGCGATCGCCCCCACAGCGTCAATGATCAGGTCATAGGCATCTGCACCCGGGTCAGTTGCGAGCGGGTCACAGCCCGTGATGTCCGGCTCGGTATCCAACAGCGCGCGCCGTCCTGAATGGGGTTCGGCCACCTCGATGCACGCCGCCCCCAAGTGCCGCGCAACCAGCGCCGCGCCCACACCAATCGCGCCACCTCCCTGCACCAGCACGCGCGCCTTGGGCTGGCCCAGCCGTTCCAGCCCAAGGCGCACCGCATGCCATGACACCGCGACAGGCTCGGCGAGGGCCGCGACGCGCATCGACAGACCGTCAGGGACGTGCAGCAGATTGCGTTCGGGGATGGTGACATATTCCGCGAATGCACCGGGGCGCGGCGGCATGGAAATGATCGCGCGCGTGGGCGACAGATGCGGGCGGCCTGCGCGCGCTACGGGGCAATCAGGGTCCACCACCAGCGGGTTGATCGCAACCCGCTCGCCTCCGCGCGGGCCGGATGCAACAACGCCTGCCGCTTCATGGCCCAGCACCAAGGGCGGTGGGCGGCGGTCGTCATGGCCGTGATATGCGTGCATGTCCGATCCGCAAATGCCCACCGCATGCACCTTGACCAGCGCCTCTCCCGCCTGCGGGGCGGGCACGGGCTGCATCTCCAGATGCATCTGATTTGGGCCGGTATAGACCAGCGCCTGCATCATATCAGTCATTTTGCGGTAAACCCCCCATCGACATAGAGCGTCTGGCCAGTGACATAGCCTGACGCGTCAGAGCACAGAAAAACAGTCGCGCCATGCAAATCCTCCAGCCGCCCATTGCGCCCGATGGCCGTGCGCGCCGCATTGGCGGCGGCCAGATCAGGGTCATCGAATACAGGTGCTGTCAGCGGAGTGGGGAAAAACCCCGGCGCGATGGCGTTGCATGTCACGCCTTGTCCTGAAAATTCCTGTGCCATCGCGCGGGTCAGTTGCACGATGCCGCCTTTGCCCGCACCATAGGGGGCGGAATTGGCGAAAGCCCGTTGAGATTGCAGCGATGCAAGGTTCACCACGCGGCCCCAGTTACGTGCTGCCATGTGCGGGGCCAGATGTTGCACCAGAAAGAATGGCGCGCGCAGATGCAGCGCCATATGCAGATCAAACGCCTCTGGCGTGACCTTGCCGTAAGGCTGGCGCAGATTGACACCGGCGGCATTGATCAAGATGTCCACGCCCCCCGTCGCCTGCGCCAGGGCTTGCAAACCGGCAGGGTCGGTCAGGTCGGTGCGGTGGGGCGTGGCACTGATCTGATCTTGCGCCAGTTCGTCACAGGCCGCCGCCAGTTTGTCGCTGTCGCGCGCGGCCAGATGCACTTGCGCGCCTTGCAGACCCAAAGCGCGCGCCATTGCCAGACCGATGCCGGAATTGCCCCCCGTCACCAGCGCGCTGCGCCCCGACAGGTCAAACAGGGCATCAAGCCGAGGCATGGCCCCCCCCCTCTCTTGCCGCAGCAATCAGCACATCCGCTATCGCGTCACACTCTGCTTGCGTCATGCCCAACGGCAGCCTCAGGTCGCAGAGTGTGGCCTGGATCGCATGGGCGCGGGGCACCTCGCTGGCGACCGCACCGGGCCAGTGGGCAGGGTTGGAGCTATAGCCCTCGGGAGCAGAAATTCCGAACCATTTCAACCATACGCCAGCGTCGCGCACAGCGCCGACATAAGCGCGCATCCGGTGTGCCGGAAAACCGGGGAGGCGGAATTGCAGTGAGCTTTGCGCATAGGCTTCTGTCGCAGGACGGTTCGGCAGGACAAATCCTTCCGCCTGCCCGAGACGTGCTGCAATCCGGTCGTGGCTGGCGTTCCAGTCCGCGACGCGTGCGGCGAGAAGGTCCAGTTGCGGCAAGGCCAGCGCGGCCACCAGCTCGCCCATCCGCATCGAGTAATTGCCGCATTGGGCCTGCCAGCGCGCCATCACCCCGGGCGGCGGCACAGTGCCGTTTTGCGCAAAAAGCATGTAACTGCCGGAATGGAGAATCGCCTGCGCGGCGATGTCATCGTCGTCGGTGACCAGCACTCCACCTTCTCCGGTATTCACATGCTTGCCCGACTGGAAGCTGAAACAGCCCGCCAGACCGAAACCGCCGGCAGGGCGGCCATCCCAGAAAGCCCCCAGGGTATGCGCGCAATCCTCGATCAGGGTTACGCCCAAGTCGCAGCAAAGCGCCTGAAGCGCGCCAAGGTCGCACAGATGGCCGCGCATATGTGACAGCATGAGCACGCGCGCGCCACTTGCCTGCGCCTTCGCGCGCAGGTCGCCCATGTCTATGACCAGATTTTCGGTGATTTCCACCAGCACGGGGCGCGCACCGGCATGATCCAGCGCGCCGGGTACAGGGCCAAGGGTAAAGGCGTTCATCAACACCGCGTCACCCGGGCGCACACCTGCTGCCCTGAGCGCAAGATAAAGCGCAGACCCGCAGGAATTGACCCCCACTGCGTAGCGCCGTCCCGTCAGGCGGGCAAAACGACGCTCCAGTTCAGCCACAGTTCCGCCAGCGCCACCAGCTTCGCGATAGCGGTGCAGACGGCCCGATTCCAGCAACGCCAGGGCTGTCGTTACCGCATTGGTCGGGATTTCAGGCGGACGCCCCAGATCGGGCAATGCAGTCATGGCTCAGATCGACTCGACAGGGGCGCCAAGATCGAAATTATGCCCCGGAAAATACTTGGCCAGCCGCACATCGGCAGTGCGGGCATGGGCCTCCATGCCTTCCAGACGCGAGATGCGCGCGGTGCGGATGGCCAGTTCCTTGCTGGCCTCGCGATCGGCCTGCTGCCAGGTCAGCGGCTTGAGGAACTTGTGCACCGACAGCCCCGCCGAATAGCGCGCAGCGTATTTGGTGGGCAGGATATGGTTGGGGCCGGAGCATTTGTCGCCGTAAGCGACGGTCGTTTCCTCGCCCACGAACAGGCTGCCGTAATTGGTCAGGTTCGCCATCCACCAATCCAGATCTGCACAATGCACTTCCAGATGCTCGGAAGCATACTCATCCGACACTTTCACCAATTCTTCGCGCGTATCGCACAGCACCACCTCGCCATAATCGCGCCATGCCGCATCAGCGGCCTCGCGGGCGGGTTCTGGCAGGGTGGCGATCAGTTCGGGCATGCGGTCAATCACGGCCTCAGCCAGCGCGCGGTCATCGGTGAACAGCCATGCAGGGGATTCGTGGCCATGTTCGGCCTGTCCCACCAGATCGACCGCGACGATTTCCGCATCTGCCGTCTTGTCGGCCAGAATCCCGATTTCCGAGGGGCCCGCGAAGACATCGATACCCACTTTTCCGAACAGCGTGCGCTTGGCTTCGGCAACGAATTTGTTGCCGGGCCCGACGATCACATCCGCAGGCCTGCCGGTGAACAACCCGTAAGCCATGCTCGCAATCGCCTGCACCCCGCCCAGCGTCATGACGACATCTGCCCCCGCCTCGCGCATCGCATAGAGCACATAGGGGTGCATCGCACCGCCCCGGAACGGGGTCGAACAGGCGATCACCGTGCCCACTCCAGCGGCCTTGGCTGTCGCCACCGACATGATCGCCGAGGCGATATGCGCGTAGCGCCCCGTCGGCACATAGCAGCCCGCCACATTGCATGGCACCCATTTCTGACCCGCGAGCAGCCCCGAAGGCATGGTCATCTGAAAATCCTGCACCGACTCGCGCTGCGCAACCGCGAAGGCGCGCACCTGCTGCACGGCAAAAGCGATATCCTCCTTAACCTGCGCGGGAACTTCGGCGGCACGGGCATCCATCTCGTCGCGGGAAACAAGAATCGGGCCATCCCATTTGTCCAGTGACAGTGCATAGGCGCGCACGGCATCCTCACCCTCGGCCTCGATCCTGGACAGCATTTCGGCAACAACCTTTTGCGCCTGCGCAGATTCGGTTTCGGGGGTTTTATCCGCTTTTTTCAGATAGGTGATCGCCATGTCGCTCTCGTCATTCCCTTTGGGTTGTGGCCCGCCGCCACGATAGGCGACGGGCCGTGTCATGTGATTATTCGTTATTGGCAAACGCGCGCAGTTCCGGGTCATCCATGACCATCTGCATGAAGCTCGGGTTGATGTAATCCGCCGCGACAGGCGTGGTTTCTGTCGTGCCGACCGAGGTCATGAAATCGCCGATGGCCGTCAGCCACTGATCAACCTGACTGTCGCCGCCCGAGCGGTCCATCAGCGCGACCTGTTCTTCCAGCGGGAAGGTCGGGCGCAGATCAAATTCGGCATTCACGGCAGCATCCGAAATCTCGACCCCGCCATCCGAGTAGAAATCAACCAGATGACGGCGCGCCTCTTCGGGGTTTTCCTTGGCCCAGACGACACCGCGCAGGAATGTTGCCAGAACACGCGCAACGCGGTCTGGGTGCTCTTCGGCAAAGCCGGGGCGAACCACCAACGCGCCTGGCACGATTGCCCCTGCATCTGCACCCGAGCACAGATAGTCGCTGTCAGCGCGTTCCTGCAGGGTGTAGGTATTGGGCGCCCAGACCCCGGCGAGTTTCGCCTCGCCAGCGATGATCCCGGTTATGACCTGTGCCTGGCCAAGGTTGATGTATTCGACATCGGTCTGGCTGAGGCCCCATTGCTGCAGGCAGGACTGGGTCGCGAAATCGACCGTGGAGTTGGTCGTCAGGAGGATACGCTCGCCACGGATGGTTTCGGGATCGGCGCGGAACCCGTCGATCGCGGCATTGGTGGCCATCAGTGCGTTGCCAGCGCTTTCGTCATTGGTCAGGCCAATGGTCTGCAATCCGAAGCGCGCAGCACCCAGGACAGCAGGAACCGAGCCAGTGCCACCCACATCCCAGTCATTGGCCTGTGCGGCTGCGATCTGAGGCGCGCCGGCCGGGAAGGTCGTGAAGCTGGGGTTCAGCCCGACCTCGGCCCACCAGCCGAATTCAGTGGCCAGATAGAAGGGTAGCGCCCAATACAGCGCAGGCTGATAGCTAAGGTTGATCGGTGTCAGATCCTGTGCCTGTGCAGGCGCAAGAGTGCCAAAACCTGCCACTGTGGCCAGGGCCACAGCCTTGAAAGTCAGTTTCATGGGTCGTTTCCTCCTGTGTTGGTTTCTTCAATCGCTCAGACGTGCTGGGCGGCCTTCTCCTCGCGCAAGCTGCGCCAGATATGCGTGCGAAGATGGACGAAGCTTTCCAGATCCATCACATCCTCGATCTTCTCGTAGCTGTCCCAGTTCTCGGCATTGCGGATACTGGCGATATCCAGCACTTCCTTGATCCGCCCGGGCGCGCGGGTCATGATCGCGACGCGGTCGGCCAGATAGACCGCCTCTTCAACGGCATGGGTGATGAACAGCACCGTGCGCGGATTCTTGCGCGCCAGGCGCACCAGTTCTTCCTGCATCACGACACGGGTCTGGGCATCGAGTGCGCCGAATGGCTCGTCCATCAGCAGCACATCAGGGTCGAGCACATAGGCGCGCGCAATGGCAACGCGCTGCTGCATGCCGCCTGACAATTGATGCGGGAAGTGCTTGGCGTATTGCGTGAGGTTCATCAAATCAAGGATGGCGGCAATGCGCGTTTCCCGCTCAGAGCGGCTGACATTGAGGTTGCGCAGGCCCAGATCGATGTTGTCATAGACTGACTTCCATGGAAACAAAGCGAATTGCTGGAACACCACAGCGCGGTCAGGTCCGGGCCGCTTGATCGGCGTTCCATCCACCGACACGACACCAGCCGTCGCATCCTCAAACCCTGCGACCATGCGCAGACAGGTGGTTTTGCCGCAGCCCGACGGCCCGACGATGGCCACGAATTCCCGGTCACGGATTTCGAGATTGATATCTTCCAGCGCCCTGAATCCGGTCGCGCGCGGCCCGAAAATCTTGTCGACACTCTTGAACTCGATCACGCCCATTGTGTTCCTCAGCTCCCACTCAGTTTTCCAGCCCGCGACGACGCTGGATGATGCGCTCCGCCAGCCGCAGCGCGCTGTCCAGCGCCAGCCCCACAAGCCCTATGGCAACCATTCCGGCCATCACTGTTGTCGTTGAGACATTCGCCTGCCCCTGCACCATCATGTAACCGACCCCGGCAGAGGCCACGATCAGTTCGGCACCCACCAGTGACTGCCAGCCCAAGCCGGCCGAGACGCGCAGCCCCGAGACGATGGATGGCACAGACGCGGGCAGCAGGATTTCACGGATGACCCGATGCGATGGCGTGCCAAGCATGTTTGCCGCCTCGATCAGTCGCGGGTCGACGAATTTTGCGCCGCGATAGGCGTTGATGACACAGGGTGGAAAGGCCCCTGCAAAAATGATCATGATCGGGCCGCCAATGCCGGTTCCGAACCACAGCGCGGCGAAGGGAACCCATGCGATTGGCGCGATAAAGCGCAGCGCGTCAAACAGCGGCGAGACAATCTCGTCAAGAATCTGATACCATCCCATCAGCAGCCCAAGAGGGATGCCGATCAGCGCGGCGAGAAGAAAGCCATAGGCAAAGCGCTGAAAGCTGGCGGCAAGATGGCCGGGCAGCGTGGCACCGGCAAAGCGGCGCTCGAGCAAGGTTGTGAAGCGGTCATAAACTTCGATCGGCGACGGCAGAAAGACCGAGGGGATCATACCGCTGACCGCAAGGCCATGCCACAACCCGACAAAGCTTGTCAGCCCCAGCAGGCCCAGAATGATGGATTGTCTCAGCGAAATCTGCTTGCCCATCACATTACCCTTTCGCCGCCAAAGCCGCAGTATTCCAGCGCAACGCCCAGGTCTCGACCATGCCCAGCACGCGGGTTGTCCCCCAGCCCAGAATCGCGACAGCGATCATTCCGACCAAAATCATCCCCGGATACAGGTCTTGCTGCGCCACATTCAAAACGCGCCCAAGCCCGTAAAATGCCCCCACCAGCTCTGCCGCGACGAGTGTCGTCCACGAGGCCTGTAGCGATAGCCGCAGCCCGGTAAAGATCATCGGGCTGGCACCTGGGATCAGTACTTCGGCCACAAAGCGCACCTTCGGCATCCCAAGCATGTAGGCCGCCTCCAGCACAGGGCGGTCGATATTGCGCACGCC
>SKRW01000316.1 GCA_007118295.1 Paracoccaceae bacterium
CTTTCTTGGCGACGGCATCCGAGATGCCGCCGATCCCTATAGCGAGGTCCAGACGTCGTGAACAAGGCCGTGCTAGAAATCCGGAACCTCATTACCGAGTTTCCCACCCGCAATGGTGTTTTTCGTGCCGTCGACGATGTGTCGCTGACGGTCGAAGCCGGGCGAACCCTGTGTCTGGTCGGCGAGAGTGGTTCAGGAAAAAGCGTGACCGCACGCTCTGTGCTGCAGATCGTGGATCGACCGGGCCGGATCGCCAAAGGCCAGATTCTGCTGCACCGGCATCAGACCGCGCGGAGCCGCAGCGATGAGGAAGACACGATCGATCTGGCGCGCCTGCCCGCCCGCGGCAAGGAAATCCGGGCGATCCGGGGCCGCGACGTGGCAATGATCTTTCAAGAACCGATGAGTGCGCTATCGCCCGTCCACACGATTGGCAACCAGATAGTCGAAGCGATCCGCCTGCACGAGCCCATTTCAAAAAAGGACGCATGGGACCGCGCCGTTGATCTGCTGGCGCAAGTAGAAATCCCAAGGCCCGACATGGCAGCCAAGCGCTATACCTTTGAATATTCGGGCGGGATGCGCCAGCGCGCCATGATCGCGATGGCGATTGCCTGCAACCCCTCGGTCCTGATCGCGGACGAGCCGACGACTGCGCTTGATGTCACGATCCAGGCCGAGATCATTGACCTGCTGCGTCGGCTACAGAAGAACACCGGCATGGCGATGATGTTCATCACCCATGACATGGGCGTGGTTGCCGAAATCGCCGATGAGGTGGCGGTCATGTATCATGGGCGCGTCGTCGAACGCGGAGATCCGCTGTCGGTTTTCGAGACGCCGAAAGAGGCCTACACCCAGCGCCTGCTGGCTGCGGTCAAACAACTTGACAGGCCATCGTCCCGCAGGCTCGCGATGCGTGCAGCCAACCCGCCGGGGGGACCCGCGCTACGGGTGGAGAGCTTGACCAAGCACTATTACTTGTCCTCGGGGCTGCTTGGCCTGAAAAAGGAAACCCTTGTCGCGGTCGACAACGCGACTCTGGAATTGCGCGAAGGCGAGAACCTCGGAATCGTGGGCGAAAGCGGGTCGGGGAAAACCACACTCGGACGTTGCATACAGGGGGTGCATATCACCACCTCGGGCGCGACCCATTTCACCGGGCGCGACGGGCGGACCACCGATCTCGCGCAGCTTCCGGAACATGAAATGCGCAAAGCATGGCGCGAGATCCGCATGGTGTTTCAAGACCCGTTCTCGTCGCTCAATCCGCGCATGACGGTTGGGCAGATCATCGGTGAGCCGCTGCTGCTGGCCGGTACCCATTCAGGGGCGGCACTGCGCAAACGTGTGGCTGAACTGCTGGACGTGGTCGGCTTGCCACAATCATCGCTGGATCGCTACCCCCACGCCTTTTCCGGTGGTCAGCGCCAGCGCATCGGCATTGCCCGCGCCATCGCACCAGAGCCGCGCGTGATCATCGCGGACGAAGCAACGTCTGCTCTGGATGTCAGCCTACGTATCCAGATACTCGATCTGTTGCTGGATTTGCAGGAACGGATGGGCCTGTCTTTTCTGTTCATCTCGCACGATATCGCGGTGATCCGTTATTTCTGTGACCGGATCGCTGTGATGCATCGCGGCAAGATCGTCGAGACTGGCGAAACCGAGGCGGTCTGCAACAACCCTGCCCATGCTTATACCCGTTCGCTGCTGTCGGCCGTGCCGGTCCCCGACCCGCGCCGCCGCGGCCAGCAAAACCGCATCCGCTATCTTGAAGACCCCAAACCCGCTGCCTGAACTGGAAACACGCATGAAAATCACCGATATCCGCACTTATCTCATTCAGGTCGGTCCGCGCCCGGCTGCCCCCGGCGCCGCACCGGGAGAAAGCGATTTTCGCGGTTCACGCTGCTGGCTTTTCGTCAAGATCCTGACCGACGAAGGCATCGAGGGCGTGGGCGAGGGGTCAGGCTGGCCCCGTGTAATCGAAACCGGGGTCCATGATCTGGCAAATGTCCTGGTGGGCGAGGACCCGGCCCATATCGACCGGCTCTGGGCCAAGATGCACAACGCCACCATGGGCCACGGCCTGTTGGGCACCGTTGGCGGCGGGGCAATGACCGCGATCGAGATGGCACTTTGGGACATCAAGGGCAAAGTCATGGGACAGCCGATCTGGAACCTGCTGGGTGGACGGTTCCGCGACCGCGTGCCGGTTTATGGCCATGCCAAGACGCCCGACGCTGCGCGCAAGCTGACGGCGCTGGGCTACCGCGGGATCAAGGTGTCATTCACGGGCGCGGTAAACATCGACAAGGTCGCCGCGGTGCGCGAAGCGGTCGGCAAGGACGTGGACATCATGGTCGATGCACATGGCCCTTCATGGATGACACCGGGCGATGCCATCGTGACTGCCCGTGCGCTGGAACCGCTTGACCTTCTTTTCTTCGAAGATCCGGTCGCACCGGAAAACCTTGACGCGCTGGCGCGGGTGCGCGACGCCACGACCATCCCTCTCGCCGCAGGCGAGCGCGTCTCGACCATCTGGGGCATAAGGCCCTATATCGAGCGCGGGCTGGTCGATGTGATTCAGCCCGATACCGGTCGTGCCGGTGGCATCACCCAGATGCGCAAGATGGCAGCTATGGCCGAGAGCCATTTCATCACCATGGCGCCGCATTCCGGTTCGCTTGGGCCGCTGGCGGAGTTCGCCGCATTGCATGTGATGGCCACCATCCCCAATGCCCTGATGCTGGAGCGAATCGAGTTCGACTGGCCGGGGCGCTACGATGTGGTGCGTCCGGTGCTCAAGGTCGAGGATGGCGCGATTGCCGTGCCCAACGCGCCGGGTCTGGGCGTCGAGATCGTCGAGGAAGAGGCGGTCAAATACCCAGCCAGCCGAAATGTCACCGAATTGCCCGCCGATGACGGTTGGTCTTATGAGCCCGGCACCGTCGCCGAGGCGGTGTATTTTCAGACGCGGCTGCGCAGGGCTGCCCGGCTGAGCCTGCGCCCGACGGGAGGCTCGAAATGAAGATTACCGGACTGCGCAGTTACATGTCCCGCGATGGCAATCGCCCGCGCGTGATCGTTGCCATCGACACCGACGAGGGCATCACCGGGTGGGGCGAATGCTATAACCACGGCCCCGACCGGGCGCTGACACCGACGCTGGAATACTACTATCGCTTCATCGAGGACGAAGACCCCCGCCGCATCGAATACCTGATGCTGAAGCTGCAACAGCAGGCGCGGTTTCCGCCGGGGGCCATCGGCCTGTCGGCCTATTCAGCGATTGACCAGTGCCTGTGGGACATTTCGGCCAAGGCGCTGGGCGTGCCGGTCTATCAGCTTCTGGGCGGCAAGGTGCGCGACCGGGTGCAGGTGTATCTGGGACTCTATTCCAGCCCTGAACCGCCCGAGGTGTTCGACCGCATCGCCGAGATGAACGAACGATACGGGTTCACTGCCTTCAAGGCCCTGCCCTTGCGCCGCTATATCCACAAACACCGCTGGGGCAATGCAGTCTCAGCCTGTGTGGAGTATTTCGCCAAGCTGCGCGAACATTGTCCGTCGGATTATGAATTCGCCTGTGACGGTCACGCCCAGATCTTCGAGCCGCAGCAAGCCATCCAGTTGGGCAACGCGCTGGCACCGCTCGATCCGCTGTTCTTCGAGGAACCGATCCGGATGGAGCATATGCCCGCCTGGGGTGCAATGCGCGCCGCGCTGAATTGCCCGTTGGCCACGGGTGAGAGCCTCTATAACCGTTATGAATTTCTGGCACTTCTTGCCGTGCAGGGCGCGGACATTGTGCAGCCCGATGTATGTGTAGTGGGGGGGCTTTCGGAAATGCGCCGAATCGCGACGATCGCCGAGGCACATTATGCGACCGTCGCCCCGCACAACCCGATGGGTCCAGTGGCGACGGCGGTGAACGTGCATTTCGCCGCCGCCTGCACCAATTTCAAGATACTGGAATACAAGTTGCCCCTTGATGCCCCCTATGTGGTCGATCCCTACCTGCCAGTGGATGGCCATCTGGAACTGCGCCCCGACCGCCCCGGCTGGGGTGTCGAAATTGACGAAAAGGCATTGGAAAAGGACGATTATGTGCATTGGGAGCGCGCGACGATGACCCGCCGCGACGGCTCGACGGCCTATCCATGAACAAGATCGCCTTCAAGCCGCTTGTCGAACGGCGCTTTCTTGGCGGCGAGGGACCCACCTGGGATGACCGCAGGGGCCTTGTGTTCTTTGTCGATATGGCGGGCGCACGGGTGCATGCGGTCTCGCTCGACGGAGAGCAGTTGCACGAATGGGCACCACCCGAGCCGCCCTATTCGCTTGGCCTGTGCGAAAGCGGGCGGTTGCTGGTCGCCCTGCCCCGCAGGATCATGCTGCTCGACCCGGAAAAAGGCACGTTCGCGCCCTTTGCCGATGTGCCCGAAGTACCCGAAAGCGCCCGGCTGAACGATGGCAAGACCGGGCCGGATGGTGCCTTCTGGGTCGGATCGATGGATCTGAGCGGCGAATTTCGGCCGTCAGGCCGGATGTTCCGCGTAACGCCGGACGGGGTCGCGCAGGTGGACAGGTTCGAGGCGATCACATCAAATGGCCTCGCCTGGAGTGCCGATGGCCGCAAGATGGTGCATACGGACAGTCGCGGCCAATGGATCGACCTGTGGGATTTCGACCCGGAAACCGGAACCGCAACGGCCCGTCGCAGAATCGCGCATCCAGACGAACAGACGGGGCGTCCCGATGGTGGCGCCTGCGATGCCACGGGCGACTATTGGAGTGCGGGTATCTCGGCAGGGCGGCTGAACCGCTGGTCGCAAGATGGCGCGTTGCTGGAGACTCATCCGACCCCGGCACCTGGCCCGACCATGCCTTGCTTTTGTGGCGCTGGATTGCGGACGCTGGTGGTCACGTCGCTTGCCAATGACAAGAATGCGGGCGATCCCGACACGGGCATGCTGATGATCGGCGAGGCCCCGGTGGCGGGCGCACCTGTCAGACGAGTTGCAGGGCTCTGATCGCTTCAAATGACATGTGACAGCGGCGCATGACGATGACGCCGCTGTCACCGGGCCCGCGCTTGCGTTGGTGCAAGCTCCACATCCACGGCACTCGAATCGAGGCGGGAAAAGGGGGCGCAACGCCCCCCACCCTTACCAGTGCGGCGCTGTGTCGGGGCCGTAAGGCTCCATTTCCAGCGCCTGCATTGCCCCGATGATCCAGCCATAACAAAAGGCAAACGCTGGCCCGTCCGGGTCTGCGCCCGAAACCTTGGGGGCGTGATCGGGCATGACCATGTATTTATACCCAACCTCGCGATAGAGTTTGAGTGACGCCACCATGTCCATGTCACCCTCATCGGGAAAGGTTTCCATGAACGACAGCCGCCCGCCCTTTATGTTGCGAAAATGGACGTTGAAGAGTTTGCCACGCATTCCGAACCAGCGGATTACATCGGCGATCTCGTTAACCGGGTTTTCCAGCATTTCCGCCACGGTCCCCTGACAGAAATTCAACCCGTGGTAGGGTGACTCGCATGTCTCGACGAAACGCTTGAGCCCTTCGACGCTGCCCAGAACCCGCGTCACCCCGCGATAGCCAGGGGGTGTATAGGGGTCGTGAGGATGGCAGGCGAGGCGCACTTTCGCAGACTCGGCCACTGGAACCACAGCGCGCAGAAAATGCGTGATCCGTTCCCAGTTTTCCTCTGCATCCACGACGCCGGCAATGCCGGGCGGTGCATTCTGGTCGGCTTTGTCCCAGCGGAACGCATCGTTGCTGGACCCACCGCGCCCCAGTTCGCGGGGCGTCCGTGGGATACCGATGAGATTGAAGTTGTATTTCACCGCCGGTATGCCAGCCGCACTCACTGCCTCAAGCAGGCGGCAGATGCTTTCTATCTCGCGGCTGCGGTCGGGCTCTTTGCCCAGCAGGATGCCAGGACTTCGCGATTCCTCTGCAGGCCGCGAGCGCAGCGGAAGTTCCACCATATCCAGCACAAGTCCGAATTTGGTAAGACGATCACGATGCTCTTCGAGAATGTCGCGCGTCCAATCATGAGGATTGCCCGGAGGGTCGATACAGACATGACGGACACCCAATTGCGCCATCAGGCGCAGATCATCATCATGACGGGGACGGTACTGGGTTCCAAGATACATCAGGGCACCCGCTTCGGTTCGCCAACGAACTCGTCAGCGGCAAATGGACCACCCTGAAAGGTCGCGTCAATGGGATCGGTGGGCACAATGCCCTCGATCTGCGCACGCCATTGTTCGACACTGTCCTGCGGCGCATAACCAAGCTCATACGCGCGGCTATTGTCCCACCACGAGTCCATGTTGTCCGACACACCATAGACAATTTCGAAGACATATTCCGCCGTCAAACCAGCGCGCACCAGTCGCGCCAGATCCGGGCGACTTTGCCAAGTATGCAACATGCGCGCGCTTACGGGTTGATCGAAGCACGAACCGATACGCACACAGAATCCACGGACCCCGAACTTGTAGGCATAGAGCGCCGCGAGGTCCTCGCCAAAAGCCTTCGAAAGACCATAGCGCCCATCAGGGCGCGGCGGTGTCGTGTGATCAAGCCGCATGTCCCGTCGGTACAGACCAATGGCGTGGTTCGAGCTGGCGAAGACCACCCTGTCCACACCCTGGATACGCGCACCTTCCCAGAGGTTTATCGCGCCAAGGATATTGGCGCTGTGGATCGTGTCCCAATCGGCCTCGTGCGAGAAACCACCAAAGTGAATAATGGCGTCCATCCCCTCGCAAAGGGCCACGACGGCATCACGATCGGCAAGGTCGCATTGCACCACCTCTTCGCCCCTGTCCGCAGGGCGCATCTCGTTGATGTCAGACAGTCGCAAAAGCGCGTATTCATCTTTCATATGCCCGCGCAGAGCGTTTCCCAATCCCCCAGCGGCACCTGTTACCAGCACTTTGTCGATCTTGCGTCCCATTACCTGCCCTTCCAATTTCGATAAGTTATATTACAACATGGCTTGCAAGCTCGCCAAGTCATATTATGATGCGTCACTATTCGGCGAATGGCAACAAGGGGCATGGCCATGCGGATCGAGGCGATCACGGCGCGGCGCTTTGGCCATATGACGGCCACCAGTCGCGACAGTGACGGCCACGCCCATCCGGGGCCAGAACGCAGGGTGACCAACGCCTGCCTGACGATCACCGCTGATGACGGCAGCACAGGCCATATCATCGCCCCGCCCGCCAGCGTGACAGACGAAATTCTTGATGCATTCATCCGCCCGGCCTTGCTGGGCGAAGACCCTATGCGTATCGCGCGGCTGTGGCACAAGCTCTACAAGGCGCAACGCGGAAGCGGCGCGCTTTTGACTGACCGGGTGCTGGCGGCAGTCGAACTGGCGCTTTGGGATCTGGCCGGTCATGCCGCAGGCCAGCCGGTGTGGAAGATGCTGGGCGGCTATCGCGACCGCATCCCCGCCTATGGCAGCACCATGTGTGGCGACGATCTGGAGGGCGGCCTTTCCACGCCCGAGGATTACGCGCGCTTTGCGGAATCGCTGGTGCACGAGCGCGGCTACCGCGCTGTAAAACTGCACACCTGGATGCCGCCCCTTCCCGGTGCCCCGAATGTGCAGATGGATTACGCCGCATGTGCCGCGGTGCGCGAGGCTGTGGGTCCCGACATCCCGCTGATGCTTGATCCCAACCACTGGTACAACCGCGCCGACAGCCTTTGGCTGGGCCAGAAGCTCGAAGAACTGGGTTTCTTGTGGATGGAAGAGTGCATGGAGGAAGCCTCGCTTTCGTCCTACAAATGGCTAAGCGGGAATTTGCCGCGCCTGAGCATCCTTGGCCCAGAGACGATGGCGGGCAAATACTGGACGCGCGCGGAATGGGCCGCAGGCGGGGCCTGCGACATGCTGCGGGCGGGCGTCTGGGATGTGGGCGGCATCGGTCCATCGCTGAAATGCGCCCATATCGCCGAAGGGTTCGGTATGTCTTGCGAGGTGCATGGCACCGGTGCGGGCAACCTGGCTGTTTGTGCCGCGATCCCGAACACCACCTTTTATGAACGGGGCCTGCTGCACCCTTTCATCGACTACGACGCTCCCCCCGCCTACCTGCATCGGATCGATGACGAAATGGATACTGACGGCTTCGTCCACATGCGCGACACACCCGGCCTGGGGCAAGATATCGACCAAGACTACATCGACGCGAATCTGGTGAAATGAGGCACCGATCCGCCACTCGCCGCTGCGCACAACCCGCCAAGGTCCAGTATCAGAAAGACCATGCATGCGAGTCGGTCGATCAGAAACCCGCTATCCGCAAGGATCGGCCCAGGCCGCGAAACAACAGGTGACGAGAATGACACGAAGAACGACTTCGCCCGGCGGCAAGACGCCCGAGACCCTGCGCAGCGCACGCTGGTTTGCACCCGACGACCTGCGCAGCTTCGGCCACCGGTCGCGGATGATGCAACTGGGGTATTCCGAAGAGGATTTCATGGGCAAGCCCGTGATCGGCATCCTCAACACATGGTCAGAGTTGAACTCGTGCCATTCGCATTTTCGCGAACGCGCCAAGGATGTGAAGCGCGGTGTGTTGCAGGCTGGCGGCTTTCCTGTCGAGTTGCCTGCGCTTTCGGTCGATGAGAGTTTCACCAAGCCGACCTCGATGCTCTATCGCAACCTGCTGGCGATGGAGACCGAAGAGATGGTCCGCTCGCACCCGCTGGATGGTGTGGTGCTGATGGGCGGCTGCGACAAGACCACACCCGCGCTGGTCATGGGTGCACTCAGCGCGGGCGTCCCGATGATCTACCTGCCAGCGGGGCCAATGCTGCGCGGCAATTTTGCGGGCCGGACCCTTGGCTCGGGGTCGGATGCCTGGAAATACTGGGACGAGCGGCGCGCTGGCAATATCTCGGATGCCGAATGGCAGGGGTTGCAGGGGGGCATTGCGCGTTCAGCCGGGGTCTGCATGACCATGGGCACTGCCAGCACGATGACCGCAATCACCGATGCCATGGGGCTGACGCTGCCCGGCGCTTCGTCTATCCCGGCAGTGGACAGTGGTCATCAGCGCATGGCCGCCGATTGCGGGCGGCGCATCGTCGCCATGGTCTGGGAAGACCTGACACCTGACCGGATCGTGACAGAAAGCGCGGTGCGCAATGCCGCCACGGTGGCCATGGCCACAGGCTGTTCGACCAACGCCGTGGTGCATCTGATCGCAATGGCGCGACGCGCGGGCGTGCCCCTCTCGCTCGACGATCTGGATGCGCTGGGGCGCACCACGCCACTCA
>SKRW01000105.1 GCA_007118295.1 Paracoccaceae bacterium
CTAGCACGGGGGTGTCGAACCGTGTCGCTACGGACAGCACTTGGTCGGTGATGCAGCTGTCGACGAACATCAGCCGAATACCATGGTCATTACACAGCTTTCCTGACAGGTGGGGGTGTTTTTCGAGGAACAAGTCTAACAGCCCCGACAACTGCTCGTTGGTCAGCTTCTTGGCCACATGACCCGTTGGCCAGTCCTGCCGAAATGAGCTGAAGGCCGACATCTTAGTCGCCGCATTGATCGCCTTGAGAACAAGTGTCTTGACTACTTCCCTTTGAAGGTCGGGCGGGATTCCTGAGAATACCGGTCCGGGCAACTGGTATGGGTCACCGTCGATGACAACACCCTCTTCGAGGCTGAGGAGATTGACATGAAGTCCCTTGAAGTCGATCTCGACGGTAGGTTGATCGTCAATGTGAATCTGTGACCGCCAGTCCTTGCCGACCTGCTGCCACCAAGGACCGTAGAAGCGCCCATTCAGATCCCAGCGTCCCCGACTGAAAATCCGGCGAACAAACTTCTGATCGTCGGTTGTGGCGACCCGGTCAATCCGGCCTTCGTCTGGGCCAGTGGTGATCGGTCGATCGATGAACGGGTGGTCGAGCGATGGAATATCGATGAAGGTGCGAAGCAACAGGGCATTGTAGGCGCGAAGGCGTTCCCGCATAGCCCGGGTGTCGTCGTTGTCTTCATACTCGACAAGCTGTTCACCCGCCTTAAGGACAATGCACTCTTGGTCGGGATGTCTGCGCACGTCCTTGACGTCCAAGGCGACACTGGCGAAGACCTCGCGCAACGGAGTAGCGGCCCTGATCCGGGTATTCCTGTTTCCGCGTCCAAGGGGGCCGGAGTAGCTGCCTGCCGCTAGATCAATCAGCCCGACCTCGTGCGCAGTCGAACCAGTGGTATGATTTTTCTTGAAAGGCGAAGGGCATTGTAGCGTGAGTTTGTGTCCCAGCCATTCGACGACATAGGCAGCCCGATGCTTAACTCAGGGTCTGTTTTCCATGCAACGTAAAGGTCCAGGACCAGCGCCGCGAATTGCTGCTTGAAAGACGTCTTCGGCTTGGGTCCAGACCGGTGAGGCTGATCGAAGTCTCGGAAGTGGTTGCCCCAGAGGCGGTCCACAAGGGATGCGGCCTCCGGGTGCTCCGACCACCGATGAACGTCTATCGGACGCGAGTGCCAAGGATCTGATATGTTCAAGCGGATTACTCTTTGTCTGACAACTGACGCAATTTCCTCCAAACTGAATATCTGGGTGATCGGTTTACTCTGACCCACTCAATACTAGGCTCTTCACCGCGTGAGAAATGCGCCCCGAGTATGTCCCCAACTGTCTGAGGTCGATTGTTCGCGGTAACAACATTCCAATCTGGACCAAGTAACTCCATCCAATTGAATTCTCTGCCAACCGGCAACCCAGCTAGATGCGGCCGGGCTACATCAATAATCTCTTGATTTGTCATGCTTCATTCTCGAACAGGCGGGCATCGATGCGCCTGAAACACTGGCCGATGTGCTGGCCGCAGCAGAGACTATCCGCGACGCAGGGATCATGCAGCATCCGGTTGCCATGGTGTCCGGCGCGGGCTGGAACCTCGCACAGGAATTCGTGAACCTCTATCTGGGCCATGGCGGCAGCTTCTTCGAGCCGGGATCGGCCGCGCCTGCTATTAACAACGACGCTGGCCTTGCCACGCTGGAAGCGCTCAAGGCGCTGACAAGCTTCTCGAACCCTGACTACCTGACGTTTGACTCCAACTCGATTCAGGCACTTTGGGAAGCGGGCGAGGTCGCGCTCATGCTGCATTGGGGGTCGCGCGGTGCAGGCATCCTGTCGGGTGATAATGCCGCGCCCGAGATTGTCGAGGCGACTGTTCTGGCCGCAGCCCCCACGGTTGAGGGTCAAAGCCGCCCGGCAACGACGCTGTGGTGGGACGGCTTCACCATTGCGGCCAATACCTCGGACGCAGACGCCGAAGCCAGCTTTCTTGCCATGCTCAACGGGATCACACCCGAGCGTGTCGCGGCAAATTCGGAACTGGCCGTCTGGCTGGGCGAAGGCTACCAGCCCACACCCGCCTCGGCTGGCGTGATCGCCAGCGCCGAAGGTGGGGCCGCACCCTATCCGATGACACCCTATATGGGGTTGATGCACACTGCGCTGGGGGACAACCTTGCAGGCTTCCTGCAAGGTACGGCCTCGGCAGAAGAGACGTTGGAAACCATCGAGGCCGCCTATGTCACGGCTGCCCGCGCGCAGGGCTTCCTGAACTGAGCCAGCCGCAGGCGGCCATTCTGGCCGCTCGCTGCATCACTGGGCGCAGGCATCACGGAGCACAGGCGCGATGAAGCATCGGACGTTCTTCTGGTTCATCCTTCCCTCGCTGATCGCGATGATCCTGTTCATCGCGCTGCCCGTGGGGTCGGTCTTTGTGCAGTCGCTGCATGTCGAACACGAGCAGGTCCTGCGCACGGTCGAGAATTGCGGCCCTTTCGGATGCACTGAAGAAACCGTCATCGACCGCGCCGCGACCGAAGAACTGCGCGCCGCCCAGCCGTTGGGTCGCTTTGCGGGCCTGAGCAACTATACCGACCGCAACCATCTGGCGTTCAGCGAACTGGGTGTGATGTGGGAGCGGTCGGACAGTTTCGCCGATTTCACGCGCCGCGCCATGACGCTGCCCTTCTGGCGCGCCATGGCGTTCACGCTGACCTTCACCTTCGTGGTAACGCCGCTTGTGCTGCTGCTGGGGCTGGCGATTGCGCTGGGCGTCAACGCGCTGCCCCGCGCCTTTCGGGGACCGACGATCTTTGTCTCGCTTCTGCCCATGATCGTGACGCCGCTGATAGGCTCGCTTATCCTGTTCTGGATGGTGGACAGCCGTGGCGTGCTGGGGGCGGCGTTGCAAACCCTGATGAATGACCCAAACCTGTCGCTCAAGGCTTCGCCCACGCTGACCTGGATCATGCTGATGGTCTATGGTGTCTGGTCGTCTGCCCCCTTTGCCTTCATCGTGTTCTATGCGGGGCTGCAGACAGTACCCGAAGAGCCGCTTGAAGCGGCCATGATCGACGGGGCCAGCCGCTGGCAGCGCATTCGCTACGTCGTTATTCCGCATCTGATGCCGCTGGCTGTTTTCATCACACTGATGCAGTTGATGGACAATTTCCGTGTGTTCGAGCCCATCGTCGGCTTTCAGGCGCAGGCCAATGCGACCTCGCTCAGCTACAACATCTTCAACTACCTGCGCGGGGATGCTGCGCAATTCGGGGCTGCCGCGACAACATCCATGCTGACGATCCTTGGCGTGGTCGTGCTGCTGACGCCGGTGCTGATGCGCACCTGGCGCGACTTCAACCGGAAGGGGCATTGAACCGATGGCCGCAACCCAACGCCGCTCACCCCTGCTGATCGCTGTCTCCACGGCACTTGTGCTCCTGTGGGTCGTCGTCGCCGCCTTCCCGTTCCTGTGGACGTTGTGGGGCTCGTTCAAGGTGCAGGCGGATTTCTTCAGCCTTGCCGACTGGCGCAATGCGCTGCGCGGCACCTTTACCATGGCCCAGACCGGCAGCGCCTTCACGGGCAAAGGCTACGAAGGGGCCTGGGTGCAAGAGGAGTTCTGGCGCGCCGTCATGAACACGATGATCGTGGTGGTCTGCGTGGTGGTCATCTCGCTGACCTTTGGCACCTTGGGCGGCTATGCGCTGGCGCGCTCGGGATTTCGCTACACATTCTGGCTTCTGATGATCGCTCTGGTGTTCCGCGCCATGCCGCATATCACGTTGGTCTCGGGCTATCTGATGCCATTCTTCCAGTGGAATGTCTGGGGCCATCTGCCCACGGCGATCATTGTGCTTGTGGCGATCAACCAGCCCTTCACACTCTGGATGCTGCACAGCTTCTTCCTGAACATCCCCAAGGATCTGGACGAATCCGCCATGATCGATGGCTGCACCCGCTTTCAGGCGTTTCGTCATGTCATCGTGCCGGTCATGTGGCCGGGCGTGATCACGACAGGGCTGTTCAGCTTTCTTCTCGCCTATAATGATTTCGCCGTGACAGCGATGCTTCTCAGTCAGCAGAATCAGACCATGATCCCGAAAATCGCCTCCTTTCTCGGTTCCACTCAGGTCGAGGGCAATGTGATGTTCGCTGTCGCTGCGGTCGTTTCGGCTACTGCGCCCCTGTTTGTGCTGATCCTGTTCTTTCAGCGCCAGATCGTCTCTGGCCTCACCGCAGGGGCCGTGAAGGGCTGACAGTTGCGCTTTTATCTTTGCAAAAATATCCTGGGGGTCCGGGGGTGAAACCCCCGGCGCTCTCCACAAGACAAAGACCCTGAAAATGACCTTCCAAAGCGAAAAAGCCCTCGCGCGCGCGCATCATGCCGTGCTGCATGACTCCACGCCAGATACAGTGGCCACAGCCCTTGCCCGCCACACCCATCCCGATTGGCACTGGCGCGGGATGCATCCCTGGCATGAACAGCACGGGGCCAAGGCCGTGGCGGGCGCCTTCTGGCAGCCCTTCCTGCGCGCCATGTCGCGCGTGCAGCGGCGCGAGGATGTGTTCTTTGCGGGCCGCAACCAGATCGACGGTTTCCAGTCTGTCTGGGTCGTGTCGATGGGCCATCTGATGGGGCTGTTCGATGCGCCGTTCCTTGGGCTGAAACCAACCCGGCGCATCACCATGCTCCGCTATGCCGAGTTCCACCGCATCGCGGACGGGCAGATTATCGAGACTGCATTCTTCTGCGACTTGCTGCATCTGATGCGGCAGGCGGGCCAGTATCCGCTGCCTGCCCAGACCGGCGCACATCTGGTCCAGCCGGGGCCTGCCACGCATGATGGTCTGCTGTATCAGCCAGCCCCCGAGGCCGAGGGCGCGCAAACCCTCGACCTGATCTGCCGCATGATCGGGGCGATCACTGACCATCGCCAGTTCGCCACACCCGAGGCGGAACTGGCGCAGCATTGGCATGACGACATGCTATGGTGGGGGCCAGAAGGCATCGGTGCGACCTTTGGCATCCCACGCTATATCGAACAGCATCAGCGCCCGTTCCGCACCCAACTGGCCGACCGCGCCTTCAACGGCCATATCGCGCGGTTGGCGGAGGGCCATTTCGGCGGCTTCTTCGGATGGCCCAATCTGTCGCTCACGCCCATTGGCGGATATATGGGCCTGCCTGCAGGTCCGCGTGCAGATATGCGCGTCGTCGACATCTACCGCCGCGATGGGGGCAAACTGGCCGAAAACTGGATTTTCATCGATATGCTGCATTTTCTGAAAATGCAGGGGCTGGATGTGCTGGAGCGGCTGAGCCTACACGGATAGCGCTTATGCGTTGGCAAGCGTCATGTGCGTCAACCGGGCCAGGACACTCGCCGCGTATCCCGGAGCCGTCATGTGTCAGGTCAATCGAGGGGATGATGGCCAGCCCAAGGCCGCGACCGGAATACCGGGTCCATCACCTATGTCAAAAAGGGCCAGTCACAGGGCGGCAGTTCTCGACGCGCCTCATATGCCACGCGGTTCTTGCCGGATCATGTAGCGCTCGTTTATGTGCACCGCCGCCGCACCGATGGCGCGGGCGACAGCACCAAAGGACCCCTGTGAGATATCCGGATGCGGAATGCCGCCCAGATCCAGCAGGTTCAGGCGTGATTCCAGAAGCCGGGCCAGCCTGCCGCGCACGTCTGCCGGCAAGGCTCCGTCGATGATGACCTCTTCGAAGTCGATGACGGTGCTTGCCGAGACTATGGCATGCGCCAGACTTCGCGCGCTGCGCAGGATCCAGTCGGAGAGGACAGGTTCGAGCGTCGTCCAGCTTTGATCCGATGCCGGCAGGCCTGTTTCGGTCCGGCCCTGTTGCTCCAGCATATGGCGCAGCACCGACAGCGAGGCATGGTCAACAAGGCGCGTTCCGCCCGGTTCTTCGGGGACGCGCAAGGGACCGAGGGCACCCGCATTGCCCCGACAGCCGCGAAAGACGTCCCCATTCAGCACCACACCGCCGCCAATGAAGGTGCCGACAAAGAAATACACGCTGTCAGGCTTGCCTCTGCGCGCACCAAAGACCCATTCGGCAAAACACGCCGCAGTGGCGTCATTCTCGACAAGGATCGGTCCGGGCAGCAGATCGGTCACTGTCGCGGCGATATCGTGATCGCGCCAGACATCCATCTCTGCCTGCAAGGCGCCGAAATCGCCTGACCAGTGCCAAAGCTGCGACGGGATGGCGATCCCGCTTCCGGCAATCGCGCCGCGGGTCAGGCCCGCATCATGCAAGAGTTTGTCCAGCACATCCTTCACGAAGGCGACTGTTCGCTCCGGTGTCGGATAATCATGCCACCGCTCACAGCGCGCCCGCACACCACCGCAGAAATCCACCACAACAAGATCAAACCCACGCCGCCCGATTTTCAGCCCAAGATAGAAGCGCGCATCAGGGTTCAGGCGCAATGGGGTCGAAGGTTGGCCGATTCGCCCGCGCATCGGCTTGCCGCGCAGCAGGAAGCCATCTTCTTCCAGCGCGTTGACAATGACCGATACCGCATTTGGTGACAGGCCGGTATCGCGCGTCAGTTCGGCTTTCGTCATGGCGCCATGACGCCGGATCAGGTGCAGGACAAGCCGCTCGTTATTGTTTCGCACCGTTGTCTGATTTGATCCCTTCATCCGATCCGGCCTCCATCTGGCGATCTGCTGCGACCGCAGGAATCCTGAAATGATGCGCCGGGGCATGTCATCCCGAAGAGGCTTTTCCTGCAAGCAGATAAAGAGTAGCGTATTATTTAATTCATATGAAAGTTTATATCTGACGCGAGGGTGCCAGATATGGCGATGATATCGTCACCACTGAGCTGTCAGTGCATTGAACTAATTCATAGCGCTGCAGCGACACTGCCTTTCTCTTGCAGGAGAGGGGCGCAATCCGGCGAGAGGGGAGAATGCAGCAAGGGCAGGCGATAGCGCATATCTGTGCGTGCATCCTGACCGCCCGAAAACCGGAAGGTCGCGTTCTTGTTGCGCTGGCTGGTCCGCCGGGTGCGGGCAAGTCAACGCTCGCGGTTGACCTGATCGCAGCCTTGCAGCGCAAGGTCGGCAGTCGCAATGCGGCACTTTTTCCGATGGACGGGTTTCATCTGGACAATGCAAATCTGCGGAAGAAGGGCCTGTTTTCTGTCAAGGGTGCGCCCGAAACCTTTGACGCTGCAGCCTTTCGGGCGCTGGTCGAGGCCGTTCGCGACGACCGGGGGGATCTGGATTACCCGCTGTTTGACCGGGCACAGGACAAGACGATGCCGGCTGAGGCGACCTTGCCCAAAGATGCCCGCATCGTGGTCTTTGAAGGGAATTACCTGCTGCTGCAGCGGGGAGACTGGGCCGCTCTGGGCGAGATGTTCGATGCAACGGCGCTTCTGACGGTGCCTTTGTCTTCATCTTCGACACGCCCAATGCCGAAGAAGCCTTCAAGTTCCTTCAGTGGATGCTGCAGGAGAACGAAGTCGATTGGGGTATCCAGTCCGAGCAATTCTCGACATCTGGTCAATTCGCCAGCGAAGAGCTGCGCAACCTGCGCCCCTACTACCCCGGCTTCCTGCCCGCCTATGAGCAGGTTCTGGAATCGGTCTTCATCCGCCAGGGCATCCCGGAATATGGCGCGGTCATGTGGAACGGCACGACCGAGTTCATCACCGACATCTTCTCGGGTGATCTGACGCCACAGCAAGCCCAGTCCCGCTGGGTCACCGAGATGACCGCCGCCTTCCGGCGCGCAGGCTACATCCAGTAACGCAAACTGGCGCGGGCAGCCCCTGCCCGCGCGCACTTCACTGCAAGGGAACATGGCCATGGCATCTCGTCGCGATAAATTCACACGCGGTTGGTGGTTCATCCTGCCCGGCCTGCTGCTGATGGCCGCGATTGTCGGCACGCCCTTGTTCATGGGTCTGCGCTACAGCCTGCATGATGTGTTTCTCTATTCCTTCCGCAATCAGACATTTGTCGGGCTCGATAATTATCGCCGCGCTTTTGCTGATCCGCTCTATATCAATTCTTTGCGCCTGACGGGCATCTTCACGCTTGGCTGTCTGGTCATTTCCATCGGACTTGGCATCCTGATCGCCTTTCTTCTGAATGCGCGTCAGGTCAAGTTCCGGGCTATGTGGATGGCGCTTTTCCTGATCCCATTCGTGATGACACCCGTTGTTGGTGGCATCGCGTGGCGCTTCTTCATCTGGCAGCAGGAAGTGGGAGTTATCAATCAGGTGCTGGGTTTCTTCGGCGGCCCGGCGCCTTATTGGCTGCTGGACCGTGAAACCGCGCTCTGGGCCACGATCATCACCAATTCATGGCACCTGATTCCGCTGGCAGCACTCGTCTTCTACGCCGCGCTGACCACCATCCCCGATGAGTTGCACGAGGCCGGGCGCGTCGATGGCGCAGGCCCGTTTCAGGCGCTGTGGTATATCATTCTGCCCATGCTGCGCCCGCACATCCTGTTCGTGTCGATCATCATCATCACCTCGGCCTTTCGCGAGTTCGACATGATCTGGGCGCTGACCGGCGGGGGGCCGGGGCGATCTACCACGGTGCTGTCTGGATCGTGCATGCACTGCTGGGGCTGTGGCTGGTCATTTCGCTGCTACCGCCGGTGATGCTGGTCGCGGCCAGCATGAACCGAACGGCGCTGTTTCGCAGCCCGCTGGACCTGCTGACCTTTCGCGACTTCACGCTGGACAATTTCACTCAGGCCTTCGTGCGCGGGGATTTCTGGTTCTTCTTTACTAATTCGGTGATCATCTCGGCCTCGGCTGTGGTCATCACGCTGGTGGTCTGCGTGCCGCTTGCCTATGGGCTGACCAAGATTTCGGGGCGTGCGCGCGAAGTCGTGTCCTTCGGTGTGCTGGCGATGCGCTTCATTCCCTATGTCGTACTGGCGCTGCCCTTGTTCCTGATCTTCGTCAATCTGGGCCTGTCCGGGTCACGCTTCGGCTTGCTGCTCGCGCATCTGTCGATCCATATTCCCTTTGCAACATGGATGCTGGTCGGATTCTTCGACACTGTCCCGCATGAACTGGAAGAGGCCGGTATCGTGGATGGATGCAGCCCGTGGAACCTGTTCTGGAATGTCTCGTTGCCGGTAGTGCGGTCAGGTGTTGTGGCACTGGCGATCCTTGTCTTCATCATCTCATGGAATGAATACCTGTTCGCGCTGTTCCTTGCAGGCAATGACGCACAACCGCTGACTGTGGGTATCACCCGGTTTCTGGGTGGGGCAGAGGCAGGCGCGGAATATGGCATCATCGC
>SKRW01000238.1 GCA_007118295.1 Paracoccaceae bacterium
TCGAAGGCGGCGAATACGTGACGGTGCAGTTCCACTGATTGCGAACCGGTCCCGAATGGGGCCTGACGGCCCGGGGAGAACCTCCCCGGGCCGAACTGCAAACTGAACGCGGCGGGGGATGGGCATGGCAGATGAAGCGATGATCCGGGTCACGGATCTGCACAAGCATTTTGGTGGATTCCATGCTGTCGATGGGGCATCGCTGGAAATCGCAAAAGGCTCGATTACCGGGTTGATTGGCCCCAACGGCGCCGGAAAGACAACGCTTTTCAACGTGATCGCGGGTGTGCTTGCCCCAACTTCGGGCACAGTGACGATGCAGGGCGAGGATATCACCGGCCTGCCACCGCATGCGCTGTTCGCCAAGGGCCTGCTGCGCACCTTTCAGATTGCACATGAATTTCATTCCATGACCGTGCGCGAGAACCTGATGATGGTGCCCCCCGGTCAATCCGGCGAGGACCTGTGGTCGGCGTGGTTTCATGGCGCGCGCGTGCGCGAGGAAGAACGCCGCATCCGTGCCCGCGCCGATGAAGTGCTGGAGTTCCTGACGATCAGCCAGATCGCCGATGAGAAAGCAGGGCAGATCTCTGGCGGGCAGAAAAAGCTGCTGGAACTTGGCCGCACCATGATGACCGATGCAAAGATCGTTTTTCTGGACGAAGTCGGTGCAGGTGTGAACCGCACTCTTCTGAATACGATTGCCGATGCCATCGTGCGCCTGAACAAGGAACAGGGTTACACATTCGTGGTCATCGAACATGACATGGATTTCATTGGCCGCATCTGCGACCCGGTCATCTGCATGGCCGAAGGCAAGGTGCTGGCCGAAGGAACGCTGGATGAGATCAAGGCCAATGAACAGGTGATCGAGGCGTATCTCGGCACCGGCCTCAAGAACAAGGTGCTCAAGGAGGAGGCAGGCCATGTCTGACCTGCTGCGCTCTGCCCTTTTTGCTGCATCCATGGCCCTTTTGCCTGCAGTATCATGGGCAGATACGTCCGGTTGCCGCCCCTTGCCGCAGGATTTCGTGCTCTGCGCCCAGGGCACCGAGTGGGAAACCGCGCGCCTTGAAACGCTGACTGACGGCGTGTTCTTCGAGTCGACGGAGCTTTGGCTTGAAGTCTTCACCCTGCCCGAAGACTATCCTGTAGATGCGTCGCTGGACGCGATTCTGGATCTGATCGAGATTGAATTCACGATGGAGACCGAGGCCGAAGGCCTTGAGGCCCCCGTAACTGTCTCGCGCGACCGCTTCCGCACCGAGTATCTTGATGTGGCAGCCTTGACCAACCGGGTGGCCATGGAACCGGGCGAAATCGAGAGTTTCGTGACGATGGTCGCCGAGGCCGATGGGCGGCGCATCACCATTTCGATTGATCCGGGCGAGGACGTTCCGCCCGAACACCTCTTTGATGCGACGCGCGCAATCGTGGAACTGATCCGCCCTGCAAGTGGAGGCTGAGCGATGGCTGAACCGTTCCTGATCGGCGAAAGCATGACCGGCGGCTATGGCGGGGCCGATATCCTGCATGACTGCACGATTGCTGTCGAGAAAGGTCAGATCGCGGTGATTGTTGGCCCCAATGGCGCAGGCAAATCCACCGCGATGAAAGCCGTGTTCGGGATGCTGAAACTGCGACTGGGCACCGTCCGGCTGGCGGGCGAGGATATCACCGCCCTGACCCCGCAGGCGCGTGTGAGCAAGGGCATGGGGTTTGTCCCGCAGACCAGCAATATCTTTCCATCCATGACCGTCGAGGAGAACCTCGAAATGGGCGCCTTCATCCGGCGGGACGAGATTCGCGCAACGATGGAACAGGTCTATGAGTTGTTCCCCATCCTGCGCGACAAGCGGCGGCAGGCAGCAGGCGAGTTGTCGGGCGGGCAGCGTCAGCAGGTGGCTGTCGGGCGCGCCCTGATGACCCAGCCCTCTGTCCTGATGCTGGACGAGCCGACCGCAGGTGTCAGCCCCATCGTGATGGATGAGCTTTTCGACCGCATCATCGAAATCGCCCGGACTGGCATCTCGATCCTGATGGTGGAACAGAATGCCCGCCAGGCACTGGAAATCGCTGACAAGGGCTATGTCCTTGTGCAGGGTGAAAACCGCTATACGGATACCGGGCAGGCCTTGCTCGCAGACCCGGATGTGCGCAAGTCCTTTCTCGGAGGCTGACCAGTATGGAACCCCTCAACGCGCTTGTAAGCGTCTCGAATTTCATGCTGATCCCGGCGTTCGCTTATGGCAGCCAGCTTGCCCTTGGCGCACTTGGTATCACGCTGATCTTCTCGATCCTGCGCTTTGCGCATTTCGCCCATGGCGACACGATGGCGCTGGGAACAGCGGCGGTTATCGGCGGGACCTTCTTCTTGCAGGCACAGGGCGTCACGATCGGCAGGCTGCCGACGGCGCTGCTGGCCATTCCCTTCGGAATTGTCGTGATGATCCTGTATCTGCTGGCGGCCGACAAGCTGGTCTACAAGTATTTCCGCAAGGTCAAGGCCAAGCCGTTGACCTTCGTGATGGCCAGCCTCGGGGTCATGTTCGTGACCAATGGCATAACGCGCCTGTTCATGGGGGTGGGCGAGACACGATTCGAGGATGGCGAGCGATTCCTGTTCACTGTCCGCGAGTTTCGTGATTGGTCGGGGCTGGCCGAAGGTATGGCCCTGCGCTCGGCACAGGCGATCACCATCCTGACAGCGCTGATCGTCATGGTGGCCCTGTTCTGGTTCCTCAACCGCACCCGCGCCGGCAAATCGATGCGCGCCTATTCCGACAACGAGGATCTGGCGCTTCTGTCGGGCATCAACCCGGAGCGTGTGGTGGTCATCACATGGACGATCACGGCCATTCTGCTGGTGCTGGCGGGCACACTCTACGGGCTCGACAAGGGCTTTCGCCCGTTCAACTATTTCCAGTTGCTGCTGCCAATGTTCGCAGCCGCCATCCTGGGCGGGCTTGGCTCGCCGCTAGGTGCGATTGTCGGTGCCTATGTGGTGGCCTTTGCCGAGATGGGGATCACCTATGCCTGGCGTCGCGTTTTCGGCTATCTGATGCCCGACGGGCTGGAGCCGACATCGATGATGCAGCTTCTGCCTGTTGACTACAAATTCGCCGTGACCTTCGCGATCCTCGTGATTGTCCTGCTGTTCCGCCCGACCGGCATTTTCAAGGGGAAAGTGCTATGAGCCTGACCGCACGCGATCTTGGGCTGTTTGCGATCATGTTTGCCGTGCTGGCGATGGTCGCGATGTTCCAGAGCCCGCAACTGGCCGTCACCATCCTGAACATGAGCCTGATTTCGGCCATCATGGCCTTGGGCGTGAACATGCAATGGGGCTATGCCGGGCTGTTCAATGTCGGCATCATGGGCTTTACCGCCGTGGGCGGGCTGGCTGTTGTGCTGGTCGCGCAGCCCCCTGTGCCAGAAGCCTGGGCCGCAGGCGGCCTGGGTATCCTGCTGGGGCTGATGCTGGGTGTCGCCACGATTCTGGGGGCAGTGGTCGTCTACAAGCGGATGGCACCGGGACGGATGCGGGGGGCCGCGATCTTCGCTGTGGTGGCGGTCGGCTATCTGGTGACCAGCCAGGTCTTTGGCCCGGCAAAACAGGCCGTGCAGGCGGTCAACCCGGCGTCTGAAGGGTATCTGGGCGGGGCGGGCCTGCCTGTCATTCTCGCATGGCCAGTGGGTGCTGTCTTTGCCGCTGGTGTCGCGTGGCTGGTGGGCAAGGTCAGCCTTGGGCTGCGCTCGGACTATCTGGCAATCGCGACGCTGGGCATATCCGAGATCGTGATCGCCGTCCTGAAGCACGAGCGCTGGCTGGCGCGCGGTGTAAACAACGTGACCGGGATCGAGCGCCCCGTGGCCCGCCCCATTGAATTGCAACCCGTGCCATGGGTGCAGTCGCTGGCCGAAACACTGGGCTGGAGCGTGTCGCAAACCGCATCGGTCGTTTCGGGATTGGGGTATTCCGCGCTGTTTCTGATCGTGCTGGCCATCCTGATCTGGCTGGCCGAACGCGCGCTCAATTCGCCTTGGGGGCGCATGATGCGTGCCATTCGCGATAACGAGGTTTCGGCCCGCGCCATGGGCAAGGACGTGACCCGCCGCCACCTGATGATTTTCGTTCTGGGCTCGGCTGTTTGCGGACTTGCCGGGGCAATGATGGTGTCGATGGACGGACAGCTTACGCCCGGCAGTTACGAGCCCTTGCGCTTTACCTTCCTGATCTGGGTGATGGTGATCGTCGGCGGATCGGGCAATAACTGGGGCGCGGTTCTGGGCGCATTCGTGATCTGGTTCCTGTGGGTTCAGGTCGAACCGGCAGGGCGCTGGTTCATGGATATGGTGACATCTGGCATGGCGCTGGACTCTGACTTGCGCCGGCATCTGCTGGATTCGGCGGCCTATATGCGCCTGTTGACGATGGGGGTCGCCCTCTTGCTGATGCTGCGCTTTGCGCCGCGAGGATTGATCCCCGAGCGTTGAGCGATGCCAATGCGTCAGGCGTGTGCTATCCTGTTGCCTGCCGCCGGAGCGTCCAGCCGGATGCGCGGGGACGACAAGTTGCTACAGATGGTGCAGGGTCAACCGTTGCTGCATGTTGTGGCAGAACGCGCCACGCGCGCCAGTGCGCATGTGGCCGTGACGCTGCGCGCAGACGACACGGCACGCGCACAGGCACTGGCTGGTCTGCCGGTCACACGCCTGACGATCCGCGACGCCGCCGAGGGGATGGCGGCCTCGCTGCGCAAGGGTGCGGCGTGGGCCATGACACTGCCAGTACGCGCGCTGATGATCGCGCTGCCCGACATGCCCGATATCACGGCGGATGACATGCGCGCGCTGATCGTGGCGCAAGCGGCGCAGCCGAACAAACCCTTGCGTGCCGGGACGGTCGAACGCGTGGCGGGTCACCCCACCATCCTGCCAATGGCGCTGTTGCCTGCGCTGCTGCGCCTGGCTGGTGATACAGGGGCGCGCGGGCTGTTGCAGGCACACCCACCCCGCCTGCACATACTGCATGGTCAGCGCGCTCTGACCGATCTGGACACCCCCGAAGACTGGGCAGCATGGCGTGCGCGCCACTGACGCACCCAGACCACCCGGATCAAAGCTCTTGCAGACGCTCGCGGTTCAGGGCCAGCCAATACGCAGTCAACACCAGCGGGCCGTTCTGGACCTCACCGCGCGCAACCATGTCCATCAGACGAGCAAAGGGCACGACATGGCTGCGGATATCTTCGGCCTCACTCTCGAGCCCTGCCACACCTTCGCTGCCATCCGGCAAGTCGCACAGCGCCACGAACTGATACAGAAACTCGGTAATCGCCCCCGGCGACGGATAGCAATTCGCAACCGGCAACAGGCTTTCGGGGGCAAGGGTGACGCGGGCTTCTTCCTGTGCTTCGCGTAATGCGGCCTCTTCGGGGCGCTCACCGGGATCGACGCGGCCTGCGATGGGTTCAAGTGACCACGGATTCTGCGCCCCGCGCAGCCATGGGCCATAGCGGAACTGTTCGACCAGCATCACGACATCACGCCTTGGGTCATAAGGCAGCACTGTCACGGCATCACTCATGACAAGGGCGGCGCGCTTGACTGTCGCGCTCCAGGTGTGATCAAAGCGGCGAAACTGCAGGTCGTCTTCGGCGACTGCGAAATACCATGCATAAGGCCGTGTCTCGTGCACGGGACTGACATCGTCGCGCTGCCACCTGCCGCGCAGACTGGCCGCAACGGGTTCGGCCTGCGCCCGCAGGCTTGACGCCGCATGCGACATCGCCATCGGGTGGCGGGCCTGCAAAACTTCGGGCGGATGGGTGACGACAAGGGCCAGCATCTCGCGCCAGGCCAGCACCTCGGCGCGTGCAAAGCGGTTCTGCCATGCGGCGAAAGACCATGTCTGCCCTGCGCAGATGGTGTCCGGCAAATAGGCGCGCGCAGATCGGGGACCAGAATCGCCGGTGACCTCGACGGTGCAGGGACGGGCGGCACGCAGGCCCAGAAACACCTCCAGACGCGAAAGCGCCTCGTCTTCCAGCAATAGCAAGCGGCCCTCGACCCGCGCGCCAGCACTGGGGCAAAGCCCAGCGCCATCGGCCAGAGCCGCGCCTGAACAGATGGCATGATCTCGCAGAACAGCCGTTTGCCAGACCGGTTGCACGCCAATCACCTCGGCACACAGGGGATCATCCAGCATCCGCCCGAACACGAAGATCGACTCTTTCATAGGCCGAGCCGACGACGCTCTGTTAAGCGGAAAACCAAGGTTACAACCCCTGTGATGACAAACGCGATGATCAGAAGCATCAGCATGAACGACGTGTCGGACATGCGCATCAAGTGATCCACCGACACATCGAAAAACCCTTGAAATGCATCATCAAGCGACTTGTAGCGCTGACGGTAACCCATTGTAAAGGCATTGTAAAAGCCCAACAGAATGAATGACATCAGCACCGTGGCGATATAACCCTGTATGACCAGAGAGAAGTTGCGCAAAAGCCCAGCCCCGAGACGCAGCCCGACAAAGCGCCAGCCAACCACCGCCGCTACCAGCGCGACAAAGGCGATGCCGTTTGTCGAGCGTGGTGGTTCCTCATACAGCTTATAATATTCCGTGCCTGCATACACAGTGGCGATCGCGAAGCAGAGCAACGCCGCCAGACGGGTTAGTGTGGGCATGACTGCCTCGTATTTTTGACTGCCTGACGCAAACCATACGCCCGAAAGCGCAATGAGGCAACGAAAGCGCGCGACAGGCTTAGCGGGTGGGGCGTTGCAGCACCAGTTGCGTCACATCGCAGACCCCGCTGTGAAACGCACTGGCACAAGAGGTCAGGTAGTATTCCCACATCCGCTTGAACCGCGCATCATACCCCATGTCGGCAATCTCGGGCCAGCGCGCCTGAAACGTCTCGTTCCAGCGGCGCAGTGTCTGGCTGTAGCTTTCTCCGAAATCATGCGTGTCGCGGAAATTCAGCCCCTGTGCTTCGGCGACCCGGCGGACGGGGGTCGGTGCGCCCAGCATGCCGCCGGGGAAAATGTATTTCTGGATGAAATCGACATAGTTGCGATAGCTCGGGAAACGCGCATCTGGCACCATGATAATCTGGATGACCGCCTGTGCGCCGGGCCGCAACCGGTCTTGCACCGCACGGAAATAGCGGGGCCAGTATTTTTCACCCACAGCCTCGAACATCTCGATCGAGGCGATTCCGTCGAACTGGCCCTGTGTGTCGCGGTAATCCTGCAACCGGATCTCGACCTTGCCCTCCAGCCCGGCGCGCGCCATCCGTTCCACGGCGAAATCATGCTGCGCTTGAGAGATGGTCAGCCCGGTCACACGCAGCCCGCGCCGTGCCGCCGCATATTCGGCAAAACCGCCCCAGCCACAGCCGATTTCCAGCACATGATCACCCGGCTTCACCCCCATCCGGTCCACGATTGCGGCATATTTCGCTTCTTGCGCCGCTTCCAGACTCTCCTGCCCTGTGGTGAACAACGCGGATGAGTAGGTCATGCTCTCATCCAGCCACAGCGCATAGAAATCATTTCCCAGATCATAGTGATACGAGATGTTCTTGCGCGCCTGCCCCTTGGAATTCGCACGCAGCCAGTGCCGCAGGCGTTCCATGACGCGCACCAGTTTCGTGGCCAGCACCTCGTCATACAGGGCGGGGTTGTCGTCATTGACCAGATCCATGAAGGCCTGCAGGTCCGGTGTGCTCCAACCGCCTTCCATGTAGCTGTCAGCGAAACCGATATCTCCCTCGCGGATCAGGCGACCGAAGAAATCAGTGTCATGGATCTCGATCTCGGCCACATGGCCGGGGGCTTTTCCTTCGACGCGGAAATGACGGCCATCGGGCAGGCTGATATCCAACCGCCCCTTGTTGATGCGCTGCGCCATCGCAAAGGCCTGCCGGAAATAACGGGGCAGGTCGCCTTGGCCGTCCAGTGTTGTGATCACCCTGTCTGTCATGGCCCCGGAGTCTCCCTCAAGATCGCGCATCGTCATACTGTCCTTCCAGAGCGCCCTAACGCGCCTCATATGCTTTCAAGGCCCGCTCGCGCCCCTCTGAAAGCGGGACGATCGGGGCAGGATAGGCCATATCAGGGCGCAAATCCCATGATTTCGGGCATGCATCGAAAAAGGCAAGGGCCGTCTCGGGCGGTTGCGTCGTGATCTCGGCCAGCCATTTCCGCCGGTAGCTGCCCTTGCGGTCAAACTTTTCGGCCTGTGTATCGGGGTTGAAGATGCGGAAATAGGGCGACGCATCGGGGCCGGACCCCGCAACCCATTGCCAGCCCATTGCATTCGCTGCCGGGTCCCAGTCAACCAGACACTCTGCGAACCAGTCCTGCCCGACGCGCCAATGAGTCAGCATGTGTTTGGTGAGGTATGACCCCACCAGCATCCGCGCGCGGTTGTGCATGCGGCCTGTCACATATATCTCGCGCATTGCAGCATCCACGATCTCGATGCCTGTGCGGCCCTGCTTCCAGCGCAAGGTGTCGGGTGACTCTGCCCGCCATGGAAAACGCTCCCACCCGTCGCGCCAGCTTTGCGTGACGATATGGGGGGTGTGATAGACCAGATGATAGGCAAACTCACGCCAGACGACTTCTTTCAGAAAAGTCTCGGCTCCGGCCTTGCCCTCGTGCATTGCGCGCTGACCTGCATGCCACAGCGCAAGCGGACTGATTTCGCCATAGGTCAGGTTTTCCGACAGGCCTGAACAGCCGTCCTGTCCCATCTGGTCGCGCGCCTCGGTATAGTCACCGATCCGGTCGCGGGCAAAGAGGGCAAGACGGTCTTGCGCCGCCGCTTCGCCAATGGTCAGCCAGGGGCGCACCACCTGTGCCCCGCGAACCATCGCGCGGCCCATCTGCCAGTCCTTCAACGCCTCACTCCCGGGCCAGTTCGGAGGTGTCATCAGCGTTGACGGCGCAGCTTGGCGTTCGGGCACGTCCCGACCGCGCACGGCCTTCCAGAAAGGTGTATAGACCTGATAGAACTTGCCTGTCCCGGTTTCGACCTGCCATGGCTCGAACAGCAGGTGGCCGCGAAAGCTGCGCGCCTCGATCTCGTCCCCGGCCAAGGCTGTCTTGACGGCCTTGTCCCGCGCGATCTGGTCGGGGTCATACTGACGCGACCACCACACAGCACCCGCACCGGTTTCGCGCACCAA
>SKRW01000011.1 GCA_007118295.1 Paracoccaceae bacterium
ATGAATCTGGCGTTTGCGGGCAAGGGCAATGCCTCGCTGCCCGGCGCTTTGCACGAACAGGTGCGCGCCGGGGCCTGTGCGCTGAAACTGCACGAGGATTGGGGCACGACGCCTGTCGCCATCGATTGCTGCCTGTCCGTGGCCGAGGAAACCGACGTGCAGGTGATGATCCATACCGATACGCTGAACGAATCGGGATTCGTGGAAAACACGCTCAAGGCCATCGCGGGCCGCACGATCCATGCGTTCCACACCGAGGGCGCAGGCGGCGGCCATGCGCCCGATATCATCAAGGTGGTCAGCAGCCAGAACATCTTGCCAAGTTCCACCAACCCGACCATGCCCTACACCGTCAACACGATCGAAGAACACCTCGACATGCTGATGGTCTGCCATCATCTGGACCGCAAGGTGCCCGAGGATGTGGCCTTTGCCGAAAGCCGCATCCGGCGCGAAACCATTGCCGCCGAAGACATTTTGCATGACATGGGCGCGTTCTCGGTCATGGCGTCCGACAGTCAGGCGATGGGGCGAGTGGGCGAGGTCATCACCCGGACGTGGCAGACAGCCCACAAGATGAAAGTTCAGCGCGGGCGACTGGCCGAAGAACAGGGTGCCAATGACAACGCCCGCGTGCGTCGCTACATCGCGAAATACACGATCAACCCTGCCATCGTGCATGGGATATCTGCACATATTGGCAGCATCGAGGAAGGCAAGCGCGCGGACCTTGTGCTCTGGTCGCCCGCCTTCTTTGGTGCCAAACCCGAAATGGTGCTGCTGGGCGGGTCGATTGTCGTCGCACAGATGGGTGACCCCAATGCGTCGATCCCGACACCCCAACCGATGCATTCACGTCCGATGTTTGGCGCATTCGGGCGTGCCGTTGAACGCTCGGCTGTCACCTTTGTCAGTCAGGCTGCACAGCAAGAGGGCGTGGGTGCGGCTTTGGGGCTGGCAAAGGACACGCTGGCAGTCGAAGGATGTCGCGGCATCCGCAAGGCCGACATGAAACTGAACAGCGCCACGCCCGAGATCGAGGTCGATCCCGAAACCTACGAGGTGCGCGCGGATGGCGAATTACTGACCTGCGAGCCTGCAAGCGAATTGCCCCTTGCGCAACGCTACTTCCTGTATTGAGGTCGCTGGATGCACAATGAAATGGCAACCCATGCTGGCGATAGATGCTTTTCTGCAACGCAGCAATTCGTGAACACGGCGCCACGCCGCAGGGCCGGTTTTTCATGCTATGCCTGTATCAGGGAGGGCGCAGACCGACTGATGGAGATGCCGATGCTTCGTCCCGCAAATTCCCCGCTCAGCCCCGGTCAGGCCATGCAGCTTGACTGGTTTCTTGCCGATACCGGCCTTGGCTGCAACCCCGCTGCTGGCCGCGCCGCGCGCGAGGCAGAGTTTGCCCGCCTCGACGCCCTGCCCGACGCGGCGCTGATATCCATGGGCCTGTCCCGGCATGGGCTTGCCGCCCATGTCTATCGCGATCTCTTTCCAAAAGGTGTCTCATGACCGATCTGCCCCCCCTGCGCCGCTTGCTGCCCACGCGTCCTGATCGCTGTGACGGGGCAGTTATTCTGGATTATGACGGGCGCATGATCCGCCGCAAACGTCTGGTCACCGCCGAAGGGCGCGGGTTTCTGGTCGATCTGTCCGAAGTCACAAACCTCGACGCTTGGTGGGGCTTTGAGTTGGAAGACGGCACCGCCCTCGAAATCGTGGCAGCGAATGAATCGCTGGTCGAGGTGACGGGCGATCTGCCGCGTCTGGCATGGCATATTGGCAACCGCCACACCCCCTGTCAGATCGAGGACGGGCGCCTGCTGATCCGCCATGACCATGTGATCGAGGCCATGCTTGCCCAGCTTGGCGCTACCCTTCGGCATCTGAGCGCCCCCTTCACGCCGGAAGGCGGTGCCTATGGTCATGGCAGAACGATGGGCCATGACCATGGCGAGCACCCCCATGGGCATGCTCACGCGCACGCACATTGACGCCATGCTGTCACCTGCGGCGCTGACCCTGCATCACTGGCTGTCCCCGTCCTTTCCGACCGGGGCCTTTGCCTATAGCCATGGGCTGGAACAAGTGATCGCCGAAGGTGCCGTCACCGATGCCGCGACGCTGGAGCATTGGCTGGCCGATATCCTGCGATTTGGGACAGGCTGGCAGGAGTCTGTCCTGATCGCGCTGGCCCTCGCCCCCAATGCGGATATCGAGCAACTCGATGCCTGTTCGGCGGCCCTGCAACCCTGCGCCGAGAGGCTGCTGGAAAGCCGTGAACAGGGCGCTGCCTTTGCCCGGACGGTCGCAGCCATCACGGGCCGCAGCTTGCCCGCGCGCGCCTTGCCCATCGCCGTCGCCGAAGCCGCCGCCCCGCTTGACTTGCCCAAGGCGGATGTCGTCGCGCTGTTCCTGCAGGCATTTGCAACCAATCTGGTCACGATTGCGATACGCCATTTGCCGTTGGGCCAGAGCGATGGGCATGGTGTACTGGCCCGGTTGTTGTCCCTGCTGCCCGAGATCGCAGAGCGCGCATCCCGCGCGAGCCTTGATGATCTGGGAAACTCCTGCCTGTCGGCTGACATGGCGGCATTCTTGCATGAAACCAAGGAAGTGAGGCTGTTTCGCACATGAGCAGACATGGACCATTACGTGTTGGAATCGGTGGACCTGTTGGCGCGGGAAAGACCACCCTGACCGAGAAACTGGCGCGCGCGCTCGCCCCGCGCCTGTCGATGGCGGTCATTACCAATGACATCTACACCCGCGAAGATGCCGAAGCCCTGATGCGCGCGCAGGTGCTGCCCCTTGATCGCATCCGCGGGGTCGAAACCGGCGGCTGCCCGCATACCGCGATCCGCGAGGATGCGAGCATCAACCTTGCCGCCATTGCCGACCTGACCCGCCAGTTCCCCGATCTGGACCTGATCCTGATCGAATCGGGGGGCGACAATCTGGCGGCGACCTTTTCCCCGGAACTGGCCGACCTGACCATCTATGTGATCGACACGGCCGCCGGGCAGGACATTCCGCGCAAACGCGGGCCGGGGCTTGCAAAATCCGATCTTCTGGTGGTCAACAAGATCGACCTTGCGCCGCATGTCGGTGTCGATCTAGCCCAACTGGAGGCCGACACAAAGGCCGCGCGTGGCCCGCGCCCCTATGTCATGGCGCGGCTGCGCGACAGTGCAGGTGTCCCCGAGATCGTGGCCTTTCTGGAGCGCGAAGGCGGGCTGGCGCTGAAGCCCGCCGCCTGACTGCGCTACACCAGCAATTGCGCCCCGTCATGCCCGGATATCTGGGTGCGGACAATCGCGCCCACGGTTTGCGGCTGGGCAAATCGCACTTCGGCAAACTGGGCTGTCCGGCCCATATCCGGCGATTCCATCAGCACATCATGCGTGACACCGTGCTGTGCTGCCAGATGGGCCTGTAGCGCTGTCTGGCCCTGTGCGCGCAACCGGGCGGCGCGGTCCTTGACCACCGGACCGGCAAGCTGCGGCATCCGGGCGGCAGGTGTGCCCTTGCGCGGGCTGAAGGGAAAGACATGCAGAAAGGTCAGTCCGCAGTCCTTTACCAGTCTCAGCGAGTTCTCGAACATCGCCTCGGTCTCGGTCGGGAAACCCGCGATGATGTCCGCGCCAAAGACGATGTCGGGCCGCAGTCGACGCGCCTCGGTGCAAAAGCGGATGGCATCATCGCGTAAATGGCGCCGCTTCATGCGTTTCAGGATCATGTCGTCTCCCGCCTGCAAGGACAGGTGCAAATGTGGCATCAGGCGCTGCTCGGTGGCGATGGCGTCCATCAGCGCGTCATCCGCCTCGATGGAATCGATTGACGAAATCCGCAGGCGCGGCACGTCGGTCAGACGCAGGATACGTCGCACCAGATCGCCCAGCCGGGGGTGCCCCGGCAGATCGGCGCCCCAGGATGTCAGGTCCACCCCGGTCAGCACGACCTCGTTATACCCCTGCCCCACCAGTCGCGCGATCTGTTCGACCACCACGCCCGCAGGCACCGACCGCGAATTGCCGCGACCGTAAGGGATGATGCAAAACGTGCAGCGATGATCGCAGCCATTCTGAACCTGCACATATGCCCGCGCGCGCGTCCCAAACCCGTCGATCAGATGGCTGGCGGTTTCGCGCACGGACATGATGTCATCGACCTGCACCCGCTCAGTTGTACCAATCAGGTCCGGCACCATCTGCGACCATGTCTCGGGGCGCATCTTTTCGGCGTTGCCGATGACGCGCGTCACTTCGGGCATGGCAGCAAAGGTTGCGGGTTCGGTCTGCGCCGCGCATCCTGTGACGATGATTGGCGCACCGGGGTGTTCACGGTGCAATCGGCGGATTTCCTGCCTTGCCTTGCGCACAGCCTCGGCAGTCACGGCGCAGGTATTGACCACCAGCGCATCGCGGACACCGGCAGCTTCGGCCATGGCTTTCATCGCTTCGGTCTCATATGCGTTCAGCCGACACCCGAGTGTCGTAAAGCGCGGCGCGGTCATCGGGCACCTGCCAGAAAGTCTGCCGCAAAGACCCCGTCAAACACATGCGCAACCGGGCCGGTCAGCCAGACGCCATCCGCGCGCCAGTCCACATCGAGTTGCCCGCCATCGGCCTCGATGACCACACGCCGCCCGGTGATGCCACGACGATGGGCAGCCACAGCCGTGGCGCAGGCCCCGGACCCACAGGCCAGCGTGATACCTGTGCCGCGCTCCCACACCCGCAGGCGCAGATGGTCCGGTGCCAGCAAAGAGGCAAACTCGACATTCGTGGCCTGCGGAAACAGGGGGTCATGCTCGACCTGTGGTCCGCGCTCTGCAACGGGTGCCGCCTCAGCATCGGGTCCGAAATGGATACAATGCGGGTTGCCCATGCCGACTGCAACCGGGTCACCCGGCAGGGGCAGATGGTCAAGGTCGCACGCATGCGCAAGGGGGATGTCATGCCAGTCAAGCACAGGCTGGCCCATATTCACCCAGATCCGCGCGCCACGTTTTTCGGCCAGCAGAATACCCCGCGCTGTCTGCAGGCGTAGCTTTTCCACCGCGCGCTCGGCCATGACCCGCGCGGCCACGCAGCGCGTGGCATTTCCGCAGGCCCCCGCACGAGAGCCGTCAGCATTCCAGAAATCAAGGTCAAGATCCGCGGCGCCTGAATCGCGCAACTCTGCCAACTGGTCAAACCCGACCCCGCGATTCCGGTCGCCAATGGCGCGGGCCAGCTCAGCCGTCATCACACCGCCGGGCTGCTGCCCGCGCGAGTCTATGATGACGAAATCATTGCCGGCGCCATGCATCTTGACGAAGGCCAGAGGGGCGTTTTGCGCGATCATGGCCGCGATATAAGGGTTCTGTGCCTGCCTGACCAGTCAGCTTGCACATTCCTGCGCAGGATACGTGACCAAAGCGTCCGATTAGCCCTTGACCCGCAGGCAAGCCTTTTCTAAGTAGCGCGACATGTGTGGGCCCGTAGCTCAGTTGGTAGAGCAACTGACTTTTAATCAGTGGGTCACAGGTTCGAATCCTGTCGGGCTCACCATTTTACCGTGCGACACCTGTGATTGCAGCGCAAATTCTGCGCTGACTCAACCTTTTGCCCCCTGCCCGCGCGCATAGACGTCGTCAAAGCGAATGATGTCATCCTCGCCGAGGTAGCTGCCTGTCTGCACTTCGATCAGAACCATCGGCAGTTTGCCCGGATTCTCCATCCGGTGCACAGCCCCAAGCGGAATGTAGACTGACTGATTCTCGGTCACCAGGTGCACCTCGTCGTTGATCGTCACGCGCGCAGTGCCTTCGACAACGATCCAATGTTCGGCCCGATGATGATGGCTTTGCAGGGACAGCGCGGCACCCGGATTGACGACAATTCGCTTGACCTGAAACCGTGGCCCCATCACGAGACTTTCATACCAGCCCCACGGCCGGTAGTCGCGCGGCAGTGTTTCGGCCTGCGCCACACCCGCGTCCTTGAGTTTCTGAACAGCCAGTTTCACGTCCTGTGCGCGGTCCTTGTGCGCCACCAGCACTGCATCGGGCATTGCGATGGCGATGATGTTCTCGAGGCCAATGCCGACAAGCTGCTGGTCGGCGGATTCAGCGCGCAACAATGTGTCAGTGCAGTCAATGGCGGTGGCGGGGCCACTGGTCACAAGGCCCTTGTCATTCGGCCCGCTCTCGCGCCATACGGCTTGCCAGCCGCCAAGGTCTGACCACACACCGCCATAGGGCACCACGCTGAGGTTGTCTGCGCGTTCCATCACCGCATAGTCAATCGAGATATCCTCAAGGCGCTCCCATGGTTCGGGTGCCAGTCGGGTAAAACCAAGATCGGCATGGCTTTCATTCAACGCAGCGCGGGCCCCTTTCAGGATTGCGGGTGCGTGCTCTTCGAAAGCGGCCAGAATGGCAGTGGTGGAAAACAGGAAGATACCCGCATTCCACAGATGCTGCCCCCCGGCCAGCAGGCGCTCTGCGGTTTTGGAATCGGGCTTTTCGACAAAGGCGCGCAACGGTTGCGGGTCGGGGGAAAACTCAGCATCTGGCGCGAATGTCAGCTCCAGCCAGCCATAGCCCGTTTCTGCCCGGTCTGGTCGGATGCCAAAAGTGACCAGATGGCCGTCCTGTGCGGCGCGGGCAGCAGCCTGAACGCTGGACCGGAACCGCGCCGCGTCGGGGATGACATGATCAGACGGTGCCACCAGCATCAACGCCCCGGACGCGCGCGCCTCAAGGGCAAGAGCGGCGGCGCAGATGGCAGGTGCAGTGTTGCGTGCCGCAGGCTCGATCAGGATCGCGGCAGGGGCAACTGCAACCTGTGCCATTTGTTCGGTCACGATAAACCGGAAATCCGAACCGGTAATGACCATCGGCGCGGCAAATCCTGGCCCCGAAAGCCTGCGGGCCGAGGCCTGAAACAGGCTCTCCTCGCCCGTGAGGCGCGCGAACTGCTTGGGATACGACTTGCGCGACAGCGGCCAGAGTCGCGTGCCCGACCCACCGCAAAGAAGAAGAGGATGAATATCTTGAATCATGTGTCATCTTCAGCACGAATTGTAACGCCTTGCCAAGGTTCTTCGCGCCCGGCGCGCGGCCAATGCTGGCCAGTATGGCAATTGGGGCGTTTGACATGACATTTTGCGCAGCATTCATCCTGAATCGCGGAATTTGCAACACATCCGGGGGTTGTTCTGAGCTATCTATCAACTGGCGAAAAGTTGTGCTATATTTATGCCTCATTTGTGTGCGAAGTTTGAATTCCCCGGTCGCGGGGTCACCGTGATGCCCGGTTCAGGCCAGCCTTCTGGCGCAGAGCATGGGTATGCCAGACCAGATACGTCCTCAGCGGCGACGACAGACAGGATGAGATGATGACAAACACTGTTCGACCAACCGTTTCCAGCGGTTTTCGCCTGCCACTGGCCCTGACGGCTGCCGCCATTATGGTAACTGGCTCGGCAGCAATGGCCTGGCCCGTGTTGAAATCAGCCTTTGGGCCTTCCGTCAGCTCGCAAGCAGCGACGGCACCGGTAGATCCGGCTGCCGTTTCAGGCTTTGTGGAAGGGACCCGCGCCCAGATGGCCGCGAGTCCGGCTGTGGCGGATAGCACGGATTTGGCGGACCCCGTGCTGGTTCGTATCCCAAACCTCATGCTCGACCGCAACGCCCTGCGTCAACCACGCCCCGTGCAAGACTCGCTCCCGGTGCCAGAGCCAGTCACACCCTTGCAACAGGTCCAGCAACCAGAAACGCGTCCTGATCAGCAACCTCAGGTCCACGTCGCTCAGGTCCAGACTCCACGTCCCCTGACCCGACCCGTCGAACTGACTGACACGCAAGGTGATCAGGCGGATCGTGCGCAGGTCATCACGCCAGCACCTGACCGAGTTGACCAGAATTCCGCGCCCCAGGTGGTCCCGGTCGCGACACAGCAGAGCGCACCTCAACCGGCCCCGAGCGCTTCAAGCCCGGCCCGATTGAATAATGTCTGGATGACCGGCGCATTTCGCTGATTGCGGTTCGGCACCTGTTGGCTTGCCGTGCCAGCATAGGCAAGTGAGGCACATCGTGACAGTGGTGCCGGTCGCGGCTACGCCGAAACACCTGGCGGGCGAGACGCTATCACCTGATACAGCCCGGCAGGCCCTTGCATGGTCTGCTCAGTCTTCATCGGGCGGAAAGAGTTCTGCCAGAATGGCCGAAAAACTCTGATTCAGATACCCGCGCGCGCGGGTCAGCAACAGGGGAATCGGGCTGGAAGGTTCGGTCGCGGAAAAGTAGCGTTCCAGCGCACTCATCAAGGCAGAGGCTTCGCTGCGGGTCGTGATCGCAGGTGCGTCCTCGCCATCGTCAACGTCTTCATGCGCGCGATCCAGGTCGGACAATGCGCGCATCCGCTCCATGGTCAGCACAAAGCCTGTGTCTCGGCTGAAATCTATTCTCGCTTCCTCGAATTTCGCAGGAACAAGCAATTCCAGCGCCTCGACAAGAGGGCGGCCCTGCAACTGCCGCGCCTGACGCACGAGCACGAAACTGGGTGAAGACGGTTCGTGGCGCGAGAAATACCCCTCCAGCGCCTCAAGCGCGCGGCGTGCCTGTGAAGCGCTGGCAATGCTGCCTGACGCTACGGCGGCAGGGGCCGCAGTCGCAGGGGCAGCACTACCGTCCGGCGCGTTTTCGGTCACCTGTTGGCTACCCTCGGGTGTGGTCGGCGAATCGCCCGACAGATCAGGGCGCGCTTCGTGAAGCAGGTCCAGGATGGTATCAATCTGCGCCTGCACCTTTTCCAGATTGGGCCTGAACGGGCGATCATCATCCAGCAGGCAGGCATGCTCGATCCGTGTCATCGCCTGTTTCAGCCGCGTTACCAGTTCATGGCTGGCGGTGACCTGATCGGTGTTTTCCGCAGCGCGCAGGGCCGCAACAAGCGCGTCCCGTTCCAGAGTCTGGCCATCTTCCGCCACCGGGTTGCGCCGCCCATCGGCAATAGCGACGCGGCGCCAGGTCAGCACCCCCAACCGCCGGTCCTTGGCAAGCGGAATGAATTCCAGCGGCAAGCGCATGCTTGCCGCGCCATCCAGCATTTCAAGTGCATTGCAGCGGTCAATCTCGTCCTCGGTCATGCGCGGATTGACCTGCTTGCCGAAAGTCTCAAGCAAGCCTGCCATCACCTCCAGACACTCGACAAGAGCACCCAGATCACGCGCGGCGGCACAGAATTGCGCAAGCCAGCTAAAGACGCGCAGATCGCGCGAGCGTTCCAGAAGCCCTGAGGCGGTCGCAATCTCGGCCTTGATCTTGATGGAACCGGGATCGACGCGGAACCTGCCATCGGGCGTGAAGAACTGCTGCGGCAGGCGATCCTCGGCGTCAAGCAGGAACGACTCGAACGGGTCATCCATCGCTTCAAACAGGTCGGGACCGCAAGGATCGTCGGGACTTATCGGCTCCAGAAAACGCGTCAGGCTCATGGGAGAATCCTAGGAAACTTGGGCAGTGACAGAGTGCACAACCACACAGGGGCATCGTGAGCAAGGCAAGTCAACTGCCGTCAGCGCTGAATGTGCCACGCGGGAAAGCTGGCCAGATGCGCATTTGAAACCCATCTGCATGCCCGACCCGGTAATGTCACGGACGATATGGTTGGCCGCCTGGGATTGCGCTGGCTGTGGCCTCTCGCCAGCAAGAACAATGCTCGAGGCCGGAGTGCAGCCCGATAAACCAAAAAACTGCCGGATCTGGCCCGCGAACATGACCTTGTCTCCTGTCTCTTGCGTGTTCCGAAATTATGAATGAAATCCCGACCATGGAAGCTGAGTGTAGCAGGTCCGCAAGGCTTTCAAAACTGGGAAAGCACGGTCGCGCGCGAACCGTTACGCTGACAGAGTCGGGCCAGTCGCGACAATGTGACGGCAATCATCCGCGCAAAAGCCCCGTAAGACACCACGCAAGAAACTATCGACTCGTCCGCGCGATGATTTCGGAGTATACTCTCGCTATGGATGAATCACGCAACAGCCGCCTGACCTTGCGTATGCAGACCTGCTTTCGGTATGTTGGGGGCGGCGCGACAGTGGTCGCAGGCTTGTTGCTGTCGGGTCCGGCTCTGGCACAAGAGCCTGAAATTCCGGTTTTCGATCTGATCTATCTGGACGAACCGCTGTCGGTGGCATCGCTGCCTGATGCGCAGGTGGAACTTGTTGCGCAACGCCCTGCTGCACCTACCATTGTCCTGGCTGCATTCCATGCCATGCCCAACCTGCCCCCGGATGCCGGAAGCCGTGCGATAACCCAGCGCTTCAAAGCCGAAGGATCGTCTGCGCCGCTATTGCCACAAGCCGCGCCCATGGACGCACCGATCATCCGGCTGGCATCGCTGACCGCGCCAAACGCGGCAGACATTTTTATCCTTGACCCAAGCGCGCGCGTTGTCGGCAGGGATGTCACCGATACCTCGCCCGAAGCGGCCATGACCGAAGCGGAACTCGCAACCGCGTTGCAGGAAGAGCTTGCGCGCGTCGGCTGCTACCGGATGCGCGTTGATGGCCAATGGGGGCCGGGGTCGCGACGCTCGTTGAATTCGTATCTAGAGCGCAGCGGCCAGAGAACTGACACACAAGAACCAAGCGTTGAACTGTTGCTGATGGTGCGCGCCAGCGAAGTTGAAGTCTGCCCCGCGCCAGTGGCCCGCGCGCCACGCGCTACACAGCCCGCCACAACGACCCAGCCCGCGCGCACGGCGCAGCCAGCACGCCCCGCTCCGCAACCGGCCGCCCCATCCGGGCCGACTGTTTCGGTCGGTGGTGGCAATGTCACGGTACAGGGCACAGTTGGCGGTGTCAGGCTGCAGGGCGCAATCCGCGGCGGATTGCGCTAAGGTCACACAGCGCGGCCATGACGGTTGACGCAGGCACGCCTGAAAACAAGGCGTGACGCGACAGACCACACGACTTTTTCATTTCGCAGACTCGCTTGGCAGGCTTTTTCCGGGTAAACTGTCATCGTCCCTTGGCTCGAGTCGCTTTGTACATCATGTCCTTTTGTTGCTCATGTTCTCGCTTCTCGGAAATGCATGCTCGCGCATGGCTGATGGCGCTCATCTGCCTGTTTGCCCCCCTCCAGTTGTATGCCGAAGCGCCGCGCATGGCGCTGGTGGTGGGCAATGGGGCATACACGCATCTGGAAACCCTGCCCAATGCAACGCGCGATGCGCGCGACATCGCGAGCGCACTGCAAGAGCAGGGATTCGAGGTGACGCTTCTGCTGGATGGAACCCGCGCCAGTTTTGAGAGCACGCTTGAGGAATTTGCGCAAACGGCTGCGGGGGCCGATGCGGCGCTGTTCTATTTCTCGGGCCATGGGTTCCAGAAGGCCGGCGTCAACTATCTGACCCCGGTCGATGCGCGTCTGGACAGCACCGACGTCATTGCAAGCCAGACCTTGCGGCTGGACGATGTCACGTCCCGTATCAGTGCCGCTGGTCGCCACAGCATCATCCTGCTGGATGCCTGCCGGAACAACCCGTTGCCCGCAGAGTTGCGCGCTGACCTGCCTGCCGGTCTGGCCGTGCCGGAAACCGGGCGCGATACATTTGTCGCCTTTGCCACGCAGCCCGGAAACCTGACATATGACGGGCGCGAGGGCCAGAACAGTCCCTTTACCCGCGCGTTGCTGCGCCATTTGGCAACCGAGGGTCAGCCGCTTTCGCAACTCATGATCGAAGTGCGCAACGAGGTCGAGGCCGCGACACAGGGTCAGCAGATTCCGTGGGATCAGTCCTCGTTGACCGCACCGTTCTTCTTCAACCCGTTGCGCCCCACGCAAGAAGAGCTGGATGCAATCGCGCTGATGCCTGAAACAATGCAGGATCGTATCCTACGGACATGGCGTTCGCAGGGCGCGCAGATCGGGGTTGATGACCTGACCCCGACCCTGGGTGTTGTTGCTGCGCCATCCGAAACCGAGCCTGACTTGCCCGATTTCAGCTTTGACCTGATTATTCTGGATGAAGAGCCCACCAGCACAGAACCCATCGACCGCCTTGTCACGCTGGCCGCACTTCCCGAGGCACCGCAGGATATCGGCGTGACACGCGCCCTGCAGCAGCTTTCGGCGACAGATGTCCTGTCCGCTGGCCGCTCTCCTTTTGTTCCCGATGCACCGATAGCGTGGCTGGCAGCGCTGGACCCCGGACCGCGCGCACAGGAACTGCGCACTGGTTTGCCGCGCATCACGGGGACCGATGTGACACCGCCAGAGATGAACTTGCCCGAGATGGATGAACGCGAACTCGCTGCCGCAGTGCAGACCGAATTGCAACGCCTCGGTTGCTACCGGATGGGCATCGACGGCGCGTGGGGACCGGGGTCGCGCAGTGCACTGGCGTCCTATTTCACCCGCACAGACCAGACCCCGCTGGGCACAGAGCCTACGCCCGAAATCCTTGTGCTGATCCGCGATAGCGAAGGCGAGATCTGCCCCGCACCCGCTGCGGCCCCGCAACCTGCGCGTCAGCAGCAAACAGCACCACAGCGACAGGCCGCCCCGCAGCGTCAGCAAGCTGCACCCTCGGCACCAGCCGCAGCAGCACCGGCCGCACCGGCCGCACCTTCAGGGTCGCGCCTGGGCCGCATGGGCGGAGTGGGAATAACCCGTTGAGGCCCGCATGTGAGCCAGGTTGATCCACGTTTCCTGCAGGCCCGCAAGCAGGCCAGTCTGCGCCATCAGCGCAAGGCTGGCGGTATGCGGCGAGGGATGCTGATTGCCGGGCTTGGTGGCTGCTTTGTGCTGGCAGGGCTGGGCGCGGGATGGCTGGCGTGGAGCAACGGCATGTGGCCAACGTCACAGCCCGATCCGCCGGTCGAGGTCGCTGCGCTGGCAACTGATCCGGTCGTGGCGCCCCCGGTCGCCGAATTTCCAGCCGAAGAGCTTTCATCACCACTCGCCCCCACAGGCCCAGAGCGTGAACCGCCAGCCCGCATAAGCATTGATCTGCCGGGCGATCCGCTGTTGTTGCAACTTGGCCAGATCGGTGGCGGCGCGGCCCCCCGGCGTATGCCCCGGCCAGATGATCTGCCGGTCCCGCGAGGCGAGGGTGATGTGCTTGTCGTTCAGGCCCCCTTGCTGGAAGCAGGCGAACGTCTGAGCCTCTCGCTACCGACCAGCCCCGAAGATTTTGCGATCTTTCAGGGACAACGCCAGCGCATGATCCAGTCCAGCCGAGCGGATGCGCAAGCCACACCTCTGGCGGCAGATGACCCGCTGCCGCGTCCCACCAGTGTAGCCGAGGCGCGCGCGCTTGTTGAGCGGGCAGGGCTGGTTTCAGGGCGCCTTGGCACTGACGCATTGCGGCTTGTGCCCAACCATTCCCGCCAGCGCCCCTTTGCCGACAGTTTCCTGCGGCTTAGTCGGACCACCGATCTGACCAGCCTGCTGCAACTTGAAGGCTTGCCCGCCGATCAGGCCGCTCTGGTTGCGCAGGCCACTGCCGACGCTATCGGGCAGGACTCGCTTGAGGCAGGTCAGATCCTTGCGCTCCGTCAATTGCGCGGGCGCGACGGAACAGCAGGCTTTGCGCAACTCGCGATTTATGATGGTGACCGCTATCTGGGTGCTTTGGGGCTTGGCGATGCATCGGAAATCGACACATTCCTGCCTGCCCAGAGCGTCGATATCGGCATCGCTGCCGATCCGTGGCTGCGTCAGGATCTTCCTGCGCTGGTGGACGGAACGGCGCAAAGCGGCGCGCAGGGAACATCCTCGCCCCGCGTCATGGATGCGCTCTATTCGGCTGCGCTGCGCCATGGCTTGTCACCGGGGCAGGTGGGGCAGGTGATCATGCTGTTGGCCCAGACTCACAAGCTGGACGAAGACGCGACACCCGCCGACCGCCTGACCCTGTTGTTTAGTTCTGCCCCCGGCGCAACCGAGGATGCGACCTCTGCCTCGGATCTGGATCAGATCCTGTATATCGCACTCGAATCCGGCAGCGAGACAAGGCTGCGCTGCTATGTGCACCGCCCCGGCCCCGAGCGGGCACCGGCCTGTTATGGCCCAACGCGCGGTTCGGGGCCGGCAGCCGCCACGTCGTCCAGCGCTGCATCCGGGGGCGACACGCAATCGCTGACCGGTGGGGGCGCGGTCGAGCAACTGGTCAACCGTATCATCCAGATCGAATCGGCCGGGCGTGCCGATGCACGCAATCCGCTGTCCACTGCAACGGGCTTGGGACAGTTCATTGAAAGCACATGGTTGCGGATGATGCGCACCTATCGCCCCGACCTGAGCGCCACGCTGTCACGCGGCGAATTGCTGGCGCTGCGCACCGACCCCGACATATCGCGCGAGATGGTGCTGAACCTGTCACGCGAAGGGGAAAGCTACCTGCGCGCTCGGGGCCACGAGATTACGGCGGGGCGGCTGTATCTGGCACATTTTCTGGGCATGGAAGGCGCACATACTGCCTTGAGTGCCGCACCACATGAAGACTTGCAGACCCTGTTTGGCGCGGGCGTGATCAACGCCAATCCGTTCCTGCGCGGGCGCGATGCAGGCTATGTCGTCCAGTGGGCGGAAAACAGGATGCGCGGCGCGTCAGGGCGGATCGCCGTTATCCGCGAACCTGACGGGCTGGTGGAGTTCCGTCAACTCATCGATGCCCTGTTGACCGAGTTATAGGGTCTGCCATTCGACAGTGACGCAGTGAAACTGGCTTGATGCCAATGACAGGCAGGGTGGCGGGCGCTAATGCCCTGTCAGTCCTTACGTCCGCTTTCTCGGTCATAGGCTTCGGCAAAAAGCGCAAGAAACACATCCAGCAGGCCATTCTCATGCGGTCGTGTCTTGGCATCCCAACGCTCGACATACATTTCCCATGCGCGCGATTTGCGGTTCAGGCGCACACCTTCAAGGCGTTTCTCGATTGCCTCGGGGGTCAGGTCTTCGAGCAGTTGCGCCAAGGCGGGTTGAAGGGCAGCGTGTGTGGCATACTGATGGGTCTTGATATCGGCGAAACCCGCCCGCACCGCTGCGGGGCCGCGCTGAAAGCCGGGGCGGGGCGGGCCGAACATGATGCCAAGCGCCTGATCTGGTGTCGGCATGAATTTCAGCGGATTGTTGTCTTCGCGGCCGATCATCGTCACCTGTGCAGACCGCACGGAACGGCGCGCAACAGCGCGTGCCTGCAACAGACCTGACAATTCTTCTGTCAACGCGCGTAAAGTCTCGCCGATCTCACGCGCGGCAGTCTGAGCGTCACCGCGCGACAAGGTGCCCGAGGCAAGTCCGGCTGCGCCCTCTATGATCTCCAGCAACGCGGCGTCTTGGGGGCCGGCTGGCGGGGGTGCGGCAAAACCGGCATCGGTTCCGGAACCTTGCGCATAGCCGGACGGGTCGGGCATCCCGCCCGGTGGCGCGGTGTTTTGCATGGTGGGCGCGGGCTGGCCCAATGCGGGTGCTCCGCCAGCCGGTTCACTGCCAACAGGGGCTGGCGGGTCCGTTGTCTGAGGGGCGCTGGGTATCGGCCAGGATGGGACCGGTGCGGGCCCTGTCGGCGGCGCGGATGCTGTGCCCGATCCGGACCCCGGCAGTGACCAGATATCACCCGCACCGCCAGCGGACCCTGCGACAGATGGCCCCTCGGGTGCGGGCATCGCACCAGGTGGGGCAGCGGGCGGAAACGAATGCGAAACAGGCTGCGGTGCCGCAGGGGGCGCGGTTGACGGCGCTGCCTGCATGGACCAAGGATCCAACCCGCCCGGCAAACTGCGGGCCGAAGGGCGCTCGGGTGCGGGATCAAGAAATGCGGGCGCGGCCACTGCTTCGCAGCGGATTTCGATACTATACTGGCCGACTTGCAGCCTGTCCCCGTCGTGCAACGGGCTGGGGCTTTTCACGCGTGTTGTCGCGCCGTTCAGGAATGTGCCATTCGTTGACAAGTCATACAGAACCCAGCCACCCTTTTCCGAGCGGATCTCGAAATGGCGCGATGAAATCAGGCGCTGGGGATCTGGCAGGCACCAGTCCAACCCGCTATCGCGTCCGGCCTCAAGCATGCCTCCGGGGGCCACGGAAACTTCCAGCGGCCCGCCATCTGGCAGGCTGGTCAAGTTGATGATGCGCAAGTGCAAGGCGGTCTGGGTCATGGCTGACCGTATCCTAAAGTGATTCAAGACAAAGTGGAAATCGCTTTTCTGCGCGGACGGGCCTTGTCAGCATCTGCGATGCGAAAAATCGTCCCGATTACCGGCCTCGCACCGGGTTGCCGCCTTTGGTCGCACGTCGAAATTTGACCTGCTGGCGCATCGGGTGCCATTGAAAACAGGTCCATGTCCCTTATTCAGACCAGATCATGCGCCATGGCGATGAATGTCTCCAGCGTTTCCTGTCGGTCGGCCCGCTTGCCGCGCGCGAGCGCAGAAAGTACCGCCGCGTTCACCCCGCGCCCGGTCAGAAAACGTGGCGGCGGAACGACAGGGGTGTCGGGCGGGCTCATTGAACCGCCTGACCAGCCCGCTGCCATAGCCAGCCAGACACCGGGACTGCGCGTTGGGCAATTCTCGACGCTCTGGGCGACCTTTAGCCGATTGGCTTCGTCCGGTGCGGCCACCCAATTCGCACAAAGGGTCATCATTTCCAGATCGAGCGGATCGAGCAGGCGCCCGAGATAGCGCAGACATTCATGCCCCCACCAGATCGAAACACGGCGCGCAAAGAGTTGGGCCATAAAGGTGACGGCTTCTTCGGGCGTGGGGCTTAGCAGCAGCCTCTGGGCAAATGCCAGACCAGCCTCGCCCTGTTTCGGGCGCGCCTCCATGTCTTCGGCCAGTTCTGGAATGTCGGCAAACAATTGAACGGCCAGATGACAGCGCACACTGGCCGAGTGGGCAGTGCCCCCGGTCTGCCCCCCGCTATATGAACCGCTGTCATGTCCTGTCATCAACTTGCCTGTCATCTTGCTGCTCTGCGGATGTGCTGCACTGTGCCTTTCGGTCCATTCTGGTCCCTGCGTGTGCAAAGATCAGGAATTGATCTTCACCAGCCCCCCCTTGATATCGAAAATGGCTGCGGCCTTGTGTTCAGAGGTTATCCCCGCCGTCGATTTGAACTGCATCGAGGCTTTCACTTCGATTGTCGGGGATTGCAGAGTGATAGAGGAACCATCCATGACGATCTTGCTCATCCCCACCTCCAGGGTGATTTTCTGCCCGGCCTTGATGCTCAGGGTCTGGCCCACTTCCAGCGAGTCGTTATTTCCGATCTGGGTGTCTCGATTGTTGCCGACCTTCAACTCGGAGTCGTTAATGATTTCCCAACTCTGATCGTTCAGGACCTTGGCGTTCAGGTTGTATTGCGCATGGATACGAAACTCCTCGTCCCCTGCGCTGTCATCAAATACGAGTTCGTTATACCCACCGCCGCCGGGTGTCGTATTCGACTTCATGCCCATGATCTGCCCGGCACCGGGCAGTTCGAATGGAGGCATGTTCTCGTCGTTATAGACACAACCGGTCACGATGGGATGGGACGGGTCGCCGCCGATGAACTCGACGATCACCTCCATACCCACGCGCGGTATAACTATACCGCCCCAGTTCTTGCCTGCCCAGATTTGCGCAACCCGGCAGCGCATCGAATTTGCGCCCTCGCGGTCCCAGTGAAACTTTACCAGAATACGCCCGAATTCATCACAATCGACCTCGCCTTCGCCGACGACGGTTGCTGTCTGGGGGCCGTGCATCAGCGGTGTTGTCGCAGTTGTCATCGGCGGCGCAACGGGCGCGGTGACGTCCGCAAATTCGTAGCGGGCATGGTAACTGTCGGCTTGCGCAGTGGTTCCAGAGCCAGAGCGATACCCTTCTGCCGTGTAGTCATGCGTTGTGGACAGAACGAAATAGGTCTTGCTGTTCAACTCTGCGTTTTCATGCCCGCTTAGTCCGGTACGCAAACCCGGCCCGAGCCCCAGACAGTCACCTTCGGCGAAATAATGCCCATCCGGTGCCAATAATTGCTTGATGCGCGTCTCGGACAGGGTCTTGCCATCGCCCTGTTCGGGATACCCGCCCGGAAAGATGAAGGATTCCAGATCATCATGCGAGTAACCAGCATTGCCAGACTGCTCTGCATCCATTGCACTGCGCGATTTCTTGAAATTGTAGTCAAGCATCGAAACGCGGCCTGTGGTCATGCGCCGTTCTGATGCCCAGTCCTGCAAATGCTCGCCAGTGTCGCGATACTGCCGGTCTGTCTGCCGCAACGGGCGCTTGCCGCCAACGACCTTGGGCAAACTGTCCGGATTGTCGAACAACACAACCTTGTGGTTGGACTCGTCATGTAGGACCACGAAACTGATACCGAACATCGACATCAGTCGGTTTACGAAATCGAGGTCGGTCTCGGCATACTGGACAGTGTATTCGAGTTGCGGATAGTCGCGCTGCAGTTTGTTCTCATAGGTGTGCCCATAAGCTGCAAAGATGCTCTCGATGATCTGCGGTGCCGTCATCTGGTGGAAAATCTTCTGGTTCCGACGCAATCCCAGAAGCCAAATCCAAGGGCGCAGAACCAGTATGTAGCCTGTGCCACCCCAAAGCAGATGCGTTTCGCGTGCCTCGGTCAGAAGGCCATCGAAAAAGCGGGGCGGATGGCCCGGATCGATTGTCTTCATCTCGATGCTGACATTGCGACCCAGGATCGGGGTGAAGTCAACATTGCCCTTTTCGGACAAGCATTCGACCTCGATCTCGCCCAACGTGTTTACGGCCTCGGTTCCTGCGAACCGGACCAACACAAGATCTGTGCCTTTGGCGTGAAGAATACCAAGCCTGTCATCTTGCGAGATCATGTTCAAAAACTCTTTTCAGATAGCAGATACGAATCTGTCGCGGCATTTATACGAATACGCCCGGATCGACTACGACATCACCATACATCGTTCCGGCATGAAAAAGAAATATTTTGAAAATGTGCACAAGTTCACGGCACTTCACTACAGCCACATGCCTCAAGACCTGCATTCGTCGCGCAACACTGTTGCAGAAGTGCCGCTATTTGATGTCCGGCCCGCATCGGTCCCGCGCGGAAAAGTTCTATGAACCTGATTTCGACAGATACCCGCTTTGCTGTCAAGTGGATTAACCAGAGCCACTCCGCAGCCGCATCGAAACTGCTTCAGTCCCCTCTATAGGTTAGTGCCGCCTCTTGCACAGGACACACGACCCGATCCACGTTTCAGTGCCCATGTTTTCGGTTTCGTGTCTGAACGGCCTGTCACGGGTGCCCCAAAGGCGTCTGCACATAGCCGTGCCGATCTGCTGGCTGTCGCGCTTGCAACCAGAATCCCCAAAGGCTGTTCCGCGCTCCGCGTCAGGTCTGCGGTTTGTCTCCTATTTGCCTGGATGCAGTCAGGAACCCCGGAACTCGCAAAAGACGTCCAAGACAGACCGGAATCGCCCCCTTCACCCGCGACAACGTTGCGACAGGGTGTCCCCCTCGACTGTTGCCAAATTTCCTGACCGTGTTAGCGTAGGACATCCTTGTTCAAAATGTTTGCTGGACTTGTAGAAGGAATTTGCAGATGTCCTCGTGCTCTCGCTTTGTGGTGATGCTGAGTGCGGCCTTGTTGGCCATGACCCCCGCGCTAACTCCGGCAGCGGCGCAGGATTCCGGTGAATTCCGGCTGGAATTGAACAATCTCGAATCAGTGGACGGGGGGTGTCGGCTGACATTCGTGGCGTTCAATGCCACCGGCAACGATCTGGCGCAGACGTCTTATGACGTGGCGGTGTTCGATGATACAGGTGCCGTCTCTGACCGGCTGATCCTCGAATTCGGGCATTTGCCTGAAGACAAGACACGCGTGGTGCAGTTCCTGCTCAACCGTGGATGTGACCAGATTTCGCGCCTCTTGCTCAACGAGGCCGAGGAATGTCTGGACGCCTCAGGTCAGTCTTCGCGTATCTGCATGGATGCGCTGAATGCAAGCAGCCGCGCAGATGTGATGTTTGGGTCCTGACAGCACGCGGGCGTGCCGCCATCGTCGCGACTCTGGCCACAGCATGAGGGAAAGAGCCGATGCAGATGATTGCCATTGAGGAATTCAGCATCGTCGCCTGGGCCATTCTTGGTGGATTGGCGCTGATGTCGGTCGCGGCATTCAGCATCCTGTTGGTCAAACTTGCACAATTCTCGCGGCTGGGCGTCGGGCGCAGGCGCGTGGCACGGCAGGTCGCCACAGCACAAGACTGCTGGCGCGCGGGCGATCTGGCAGGGGCGCGAGCGCAGACAGACGGCGCACCCGCCCTGAAATTGCAGGTTCTGTCCGTATTGATGGACTCCCTTGCGCAGCACTCGCGGGCAGAAGCCGCTGCAAATGCGACAGCGCATGCACGGGACGGCGTTGATGCCTTGTCGCATAACATGCGCGGGCTCGAAGCCGTGGTGCAGGCCGCACCGATGCTGGGGCTTTTAGGCACCGTCGTTGGCATGATCGAAGCGTTCGGCAAGCTGGCAGCGACATCTGGTGCGGCAGACCCCTCGACACTGGCAAGTGGCATCTGGACGGCGCTTGTCACCACGGCACTGGGGCTGGCAATCGCGATTCTGTTCTATCTTGTATCGCTGTGGCTGGAAGGGCGGATTGCAGGCGAGGCACAAGCGCTGGAGCGGATGATCGGGGCGACCCTGCAAACCACCCCTGAACGTGCAACTGCAAACACTCCCGCAGCATCCGCCGCCCCCTCTGCCAGTCCCTTCTCGACAACCGAACCCGCATCACCATATGCCCCGCCCGTTCAGGCACCTGCCCCCACTGCCCCGTCGCTGGCACAACCCTTGCCGGGGACCGCCCCGCTACAGCGCACGAATCCCGGTCTTTCACATCCTCAGCCTCATCCAGGTCCTTCGCGGACCTACCCCGACCCTGATATGGAAGACGGTCCCCGGCCAGAAGGGTTTCAGACGCGACGATGAGCACGCCCGCGACAGACTGCGCCACACCCCCGCTTGCAGGCGCCATCGTGGGCCAGTCAATGACCCAGACAATGGGTCTGAGCCCTGTTCTGCGCGCACGCCGCAAATCGCGTGGTTTCGCCCTGACACCCCTGGCCGACATCATGTTCCAGCTTTTGCTGTTCTTCATGTTGACCTCGGCGTTGGCGCCCTATGCGCTCTTGCCGCTCGGCGCGCCTGCAGGCACCAGTACTCAGCCAGAAGCGCAGGCTGCCCAACCCTTGCCCGACGCATCCGGCACCCTCGCCGAATCTCAGGCCGTCTGGCATCTGGGCCGAAACGAGATTCGCAGCGGGCAGGTTCGGATCGCGCTTGATCTGCTGCCGCAGGCGCTGGACGGATTGCAGGCCGATGGCATCCGCGATCTTGTCGTGCTGGTGACCGGGTCAGCGCAGGCCGCTGATCTGGCACGCCTGCTTGAAGCGATCCGGCAAGCCGATATCACGCGGCTGCAACTGGTTGGAGGCTAGGTGATGCCCGACCCTGCGTCCCATGTCCCATTGCGCCCGCAGCTTGCACTGCCCCAGAGGCGCAAGCCCGATTTCTCGCTTTCGACCGTCAACATCGTCCTGCTTCTGGTGCTGTTCTTCCTGATCGTGGGTGCCCCCGCCGACCAGGCCGAACGACAGATTGATCTGCCGATCACCCGCGACCTGCCGCTTGACGTGCTGCCAAGGCCCCTGCTGTTGGTTGAACAGGGCAGCGCTGCATTGGTGTTGGACGGGGTTGTCGTCAGCCGCGAGGCGCTGGTGCAGTCGGTCGGCGAAGGTGGGCTTGACCGGTTGCACCTGCTGGTATCGCGGGACCACCCGGCGCAGGAGGTGCTAGACCTTACAGCGGACCTGACCCATGCCGGGGCCGAAGTGGTGATGGTGACGTTGCGCTTGCCGCCACAGGAGGGCCCGCCATGACCGCGCGTCCGCTCCTGCCGGTCGCTGGCCCCGATGCTGCAAGCTGGACACTTGCTGCCGGGGTGTCTGTTTCGCTGCATATCGGGCTGGCCGCAGCCGTGGTGGTGGCGCTGAGCACCGCACCGGGCGCGGCACCGGGTCCGGGACCCGAGATCATATTGCGGTCGGTCCCTCAGGTTGCGGGCGGTGGACAAGAGGCCGCACCGCGCGTCGCGGCCAGCCCACCGCAGGCCCGGCTTGCACCGCAGGATAACGCAGATCAGACGCAAGATGCCCCGTCCCGCGCCACAGCCACACCGGCCGAGGCCCGGACGCTTGCTGCGCTGGACTCGACCGCGCGCCTTGCCGCGCAAGATGCAACGCCACTGCAACAACAGGCCCAGCCGGCAGATGTGCAGCCAGATGCACCTCGCATGATGCCAGAGCCCGTCCGCCCCCTCGCCATCACACGGTCCCAGCCAGAGCAGTTGCGCCCCGTGGAAAGCCAGCCCGCGGACAGCCAGCCAGAAACCGCGCGCGCGCCTGCGCTGCGCCCTCAATCGGCAGAGACCACACGCGTCACGGCAAGCACTGCACCCCATGTGCCAGCACCCGAGCGGTCGCCCGCACGCTTGCAAGAGACCGCGCCACGTGTCGAACCAGTTGCGTCAGTCAATGACACTGCGCCGACGCGCGTCCAGCCGATACCAGAGGCACCGCGCCCCAGTTCGGCACCACAACGACTGAGCGCCAGCACACCCGCCCCGGCAGCAAGCCAGACAACCAGCACTCAGGATACGCTGCGCCGGGCCATGCTGCCGCCATCCGAGGACACATTGGAACGGGCCCTGCGGGACCGTCCGCGCCGCTTTCTGAGTGACCGCCGCGCCGCACCCAGACCGACACAGGCAGCGGCCACGGGCGGTGGCCTTCAGGCGCCTGGACACGCCGAGGATGCTGCCGCCGATCAACCCCTATTTTCCGAGGTTCTGGACCATCTTCGCGGGCTACCGGATATCCCGTGTTTTGCCGCTCTGCCAGCGCTGGACCGCGAGGGACAGCTACGCTTCGAGGTGTTTGGCCCGGCGCAAACCGGGCTAGAGGCATTTCGCGCCGGGCTCGAAGACGAAGCCGGACCGGTGCCGGGGATGGTTTTGCGCACCGTCACGCAAGGGCAATGCGAAACGCTGGACTTCATCCGACGCAACCGCGCCTATCCGGCCTTTTCCCTCTATCTCACGATGGCAGAGCGTCAGGTCCCACGTGGCGATCCGGTGCAGGGACAGGTCCATATGTCCGGCGCGCGCTCACTGGGCTTGTTGCTGGTCGACAATGCCGGGCGCGTCCAGAGTCTGGCACGTTTTCTGCGCCCCGATGACGACATGACGGCGGCCTTTGCTGTGCCCATGACATTGCAGGGTCCATCTGTCGAGACATGGCAACTGCTGCTTGCGGTTGCGACAGACAGCCCACTGCAGTCAATAGAGACCCTGACGACACCGCAAGAGGCTGCGCCCTTCTTTGCCCGGCTGCGGGCGGAAATCGCCACAGGCGGGCATATGCCCGAACTGGCACTGATTGCCTTTTCACTGAACTAGGCATGCATCTGCAGATGCACGATGACAGCGCGCCTGCGTTTTGATATGCTCTGGGTATTCAAACTCAATTTAGCTGCCTTCTTGCAAGCGAACCTCAGAGATTTTCAACGCAGGAATTCGTCATGCCTCCTGCCGCTCGTGTGACTGATCTGCATACCTGCCCGATGGCACCCCCGCCCGGGTTGCCAATAATCCCACCTTGCGCCATCAATGTCCTGATCGGCTTTATGCCTGCTGCGCGGATGACGGATCTGTGCGCCTGCATTGGCCCACCGCCCGCGCCGGTCGATGCCATCATTTTTGGCTCGCCCACTGTGCTGATCGGCGGGTTGCCTGCCGCCCGCATGGGTGACCCGACAGCCAAGGGCGGGGTAATCACGACAGGTTTTCCCACAGTGCTGATCGGTCTGGTCGGAATCGCCGCACCGTTACCGCCAGTGACGCCAGTGCCCGTTGGCCCTGTTAAGTTGTCGGCTCAGGATGACGGATCATATGTGGCACAGCTGGGCGACAATTTAACGATAGAGGGCAGCAAGGAATTCGTGGAGACTGCCATGAATGATCTTGCAATGTTGAATGGAACCCCTACCGGAAGCAGCCTGATTTCCACGATCATGGACAGTGATCAACCTGTCCGCATTGTCGAAACAAGTGGCGGAAATTCAGTTACGGGGTTTACCGGGGACGCATGGTTGAACAGTGATGGAACGGCTGGTGCGGGGTCGCCCTCGACAGTAAACTACAACCCCGAGCGCAAACAGATCGGCGATGGATCAGAGGACTGGATGACGCGTCCTCCGATTGTCGGCCTGGGGCATGAACTGGTCCATGTTGACCAGGTGCAGAACGGTAGGTTGGACAGGGCCACGGTGGATGGAACACCCCATTACGAACTTGAAGCGGTGGGATTGGGTGATTTTGCAGATGCGCCGCATACGGAGAACAAGATTCGCGATGAACTTGGCGAACCACAGCGGCCACGGTACTGATCGTGATGTCGCGGAACGGCACAAGCGCCAGTCAGTCCTGATGGCGGCGCGACGCGGGCAAACTTTGGTCGGCGCGTGGTTCTGGCAGCGCCATGTGATAAGGAACTTGCTTTGTGCACTGCTACTGAGTGTCTGGGGCATGTGCGTTTCGGCACAAGAGGAAAGCAGAATGTCGGATTTTGACGAAAGCGCAGTGAGGTTGCAGATCGAGTGGTCGCCTGCGAAAGATCATCTCTCTGCCACATATACTGTCGAGAACAAGAGTCCTGAGGCGTTGTTGGTCTTTGATCGCCTGTTCAGGACCGCCCGTTCGGGTGAACGCACGGTCGTTCCAGATTTGGCCTGGCGCTGGCTGGAAGCGGATGGGCGCTACATCGTTGCGAAATATGTTGCGCCTATTCCGGAAGGGATGCTGCTGGAAGCCCCCGAGCTACCCTATGCGCGCCTGTTGCCATCAGGTGAACACCTGACAGGGCAGGTGCTGCTGCCGCTGCCACTTGATGAGCACAGGCCCTATGCAGACTCCCCCATCGCGCGCGAAATCAGCACGATTGATAGGCTGGAATTCTGGCTCGGCTACGCAGTGGCCGAAAGCGACATGCAGATGCGCAGTATAGATGCAGGTGACGAGTCAGTGCTCTCGGTGGATTTTGGTTGGGCAAAACCGCGCCAACGCCTCTTGCGCGTCACGAGCGCCGATATGGAATTACCCGTCGCCGCATCCGGGAAACCCTGACACGGTTACCTGAGCCAGTAAGGATGGTTTTTGCCGTCCGATCGCTTGAACCAGTGCGCGCGCATCATTTCTTGAACCTGAGATGGTCTGGTGAGCTTTCCATCAGACCATGTTGATTGATGGTGACTTTCGCATATTCACGCGAAGACCACTTGTACAGATTGGTCCCAGAGTCGGATCGCGCCACATTGATCGCAATATCAATCGTCTTCCCCGAGAAGTCGCGGGTTTTCCGACTGACAGTCAGCATGCCGATTTCCGTTACACCACCGATTTGCCGGTCGGACAGAACAACACCCATTGTGCCGTTTGTATCATACAGCCTGCCGCGTTTGACGTTGGCCCTGATCACAGTCGTCAACGGTCCATTGATCCGGTTTGAAAACCGCAGAATATTGTCTGGGCCGAACACCTTTTGCGTGATCTGTAGCGGGATGGTCACGTCGTCCTGTTCCGGGATCGAGTCCATGTGCAGAAGCACATTGCGTTGATTGACCTCCAGCCACCAGTTTGGCTTGACATATTCCCACGCGATGTCATCGCCCAGTTTTACCAGAGTTTGCCACTCATAATAGAGGCCAGCCCCCAGCCCGGTTGCGAGCGGAGTCGGCAAAAGGATGAATCCGGGTTCTTTCGTGGGCAGGTTGAAATCGCCCATGGCTCCTTGAACGGCTTTCTTGGCTGATTCCTGCGCGGCCCAGTTGCCGGCACTTTTGGACGCCGACCACAGAGCCCTGCCCAGTTTTCCCGTCGATTTGACGACAGCATCGGCCTTGCCACCGATTGTCAGAACCCAGTCTACGCCTTTTGACTTGATCTCGTGAAAACAACTCGGGCTGCGCACACCCGTGACCAGTACAATGTAATGACCAGCCTCTGCATTTGCCGTCAGGCCGAGTCGCTTGCCGGTAATCAGAACGCGCATCGGAACCCGCCCGCCAGCCATGCTCCATACTTCTGCCTGACAGACGCTGAACCCTGCCACGACCGAGGCCCCGAGACCCCCGCCAAGCTTGCCAAGCCATTTGTCCGAATATTCCATGACATGCCCTCTTATTTCATATG
>SKRW01000220.1 GCA_007118295.1 Paracoccaceae bacterium
CGTCACGTCGCCGCCATAGCATTTCGCCGTCACATCCTTGCGCAGCGCCGCCAGCGTCTCGCGCGCGATGACCTTGCCGCCGATGGCCGCCTGAATCGGGATCTTGAACATGTGCCGCGGGATCAGGTCTTTCAGCTTCTCGCACATCGCCCGGCCCCGCCCCTCGGCCCGGTCACGGTGGACCATCATCGACAGCGCGTCCACCGGCTCGTCATTGACCAGCACCTGCATCTTCACAAGGTTATCCTGTCGGTAGCCCGTGATCTCGTAGTCAAAGCTCGCATAGCCCTTGGTGATGGATTTCAGCCGGTCGTAGAAATCGAACACCACCTCGTTCAGCGGCAGGTCATAGACCACCATCGCGCGCCCGCCGACATAGGTCAGTTCCATCTGTATCCCGCGCCGGTCCTGACAGAGTTTCAGCACATCGCCCAGATAGTCATCCGGCACAAGGATCGTGGCCTTGATGCGCGGTTCCTGAATATGGTCGACATGGGTCAGGTCGGGCAGGTCTGCGGGGTTGTGCAATTCCTGCATGGACCCGTCGCGCATATGAACGTGATAGACCACGGATGGCGCGGTGGTGATCAGGTCGATGTCATATTCGCGTTCCAGCCGGTCGCGAATAACCTCGAGATGCAACAGCCCCAGAAACCCGCAGCGAAAGCCGAAACCGAGGGCGGCGGAGCTTTCCATCTCATAGGTGAAGGACGCGTCATTCAGCGCTAGTTTCTCGATGGCGGTGCGCAGATCCTCGAACTCGTTGCTGTCCACCGGAAAGAGGCCACAGAACACCACGGGCACCGAGGGTTTGAAGCCCGGAAGGGGGGTCTCGCAGCCCTTTTTCTCATGCGTGATCGTGTCGCCGACGCGTGTGTCGCGCACCTGTTTGATGCTGCCGGTGAAGATACCGATCTCGCCCGGACCAAGCTCTGCCACATCGACCATCGCGGGCTTCAGCACCGCGAGCTTGTCGATCCCGTATTTGGCGCCGGTCTGCATCATCTTGATATTGTCACCCTTGCGGATGATGCCGTCCATCACGCGGATCAGCACGACGACGCCGAGATAAGGGTCATACCAGCTATCGACCAGCATCGCCTTGAGCGGCGCATCGCGGTCGCCCTTGGGCGGGGGCAGGCGCTTGACAATGGCTTCCAGCACATCGGGGATGCCAAGCCCGGATTTCGCGGAAATCAGCACGGCGTCCGAGGCATCCAGCCCGATCACATCCTCGATCTGCTGGCGCACCTGTTCAGGTTCTGCCGCAGGCAGGTCGATCTTGTTGAGGACCGGCACGATCTCGTGGTCAGCCTCAATGGCAGTATAGACATTGGCCAGAGTCTGCGCCTCGACCCCCTGCGACGCATCCACCACCAGCAGCGAGCCTTCGACCGCGCGCATGGAGCGTGACACTTCATAGGCGAAGTCCACATGGCCGGGCGTGTCGATCAGGTTCAGGACATAGGCCTGCCCGTCATTGGCGACATAGTCGATGCGCACGGTATTGGCCTTGATGGTGATGCCGCGCTCGCGCTCGATATCCATCGCGTCGAGCATCTGCTCTTTCATGTCGCGATCGGCAACCGTGCCGGTTGACTGGATCAACCGGTCGGCAAGGGTGGATTTACCGTGGTCGATATGTGCCACGATCGAGAAATTGCGGATATGCGAAAGCTCTGTCATGCGCCTCGTATGTAGCGGAAACGAGGGCTGGTCAATATGCCGCAAACGCGCAGCGTCAGCCGGGGGCGTGACGGCGCGAATAGCGGTTGCTGGACGGGCTGTACCAGCCATCCAGCGCACCGGCAGCCGGGGCGTGGATAGTTACCTCCAGCGGGTGGCATTGCGCCGCGTCCGAGCTGTGTTCGGCCCCGCAATCGCCACCGGGACAGGCCGACAGCACGCCCAGAAGGTCGATCTCGGCAAAGAACTCGATATAGTCACCCGCCCGCGCGGGGCTGGCCTTCATGAAATACTGGCCCGTGTCATGGGTAAAGCCGGTGCACATAAAGACATTCAGCACGTCATGGATATGCGGCTCGACCTCGCTCAAGGGTTTGCCCAGATGCTCTGCCAGCGCGCGGGTCAGGTTGGAATGGCAGGTCTGATGGTAATCTTCACCGCTCAGCAGATGATGCGTATAGGGGTCACAGCGCGTGCCGATCACGTCATGGACGCGCCCGCCAAAGGAATCGACCCCATACCAGTCCAGCGTGTCCTCGATCACGGTCGCCATGGGGCGCAGCCAGGGCAGGCTGGACCATAGCCTGTCACCGGTGCTGATATGGCTGCCATACAGCGCGCGGGTCTTGCCCGAAAAGAAGTGTTCGTCAAGGTTGCGTGGCGAAAACAGGTTCAGGTCGCCCACTTGCGGCCCCTCGGGACAGGTGATGCGGAAAAAGCTGCCCGCATTCAGATGAAAGCACTGCGCAGTGCGCGGGGGCACCACCACGCGCGCAGTCTCTTGGGCTGTGGCACGCGCGGCGCGGTATTGGTCCAGCGGCGGGTGGTACAGCGTGTCATTGGGGTAGCAAATGACGGGTGTGACAGCACGACGCGAGTCGGCGTCTTTCGGAGGCTTGTGCATTATCTCTCTCCGGCAAGGCAGGTTTTCGGCTCGCGTCCTCTGGGCAGGGCCAGTTCAGCGCCGCAGGCCGCACAGGTGAACAGCACACGCCCGTCTGCAAGTTTGCGGTTGTCCTGCCGCCAACGACAGGACCGGCGCTCCCATGGGCGCAGGATCAGAATAGCGGCGACCGCCAGAAGCAACCCGATGATCAGGATCATGGCATTAAATTGGGGTGCAAGCGGTGCAAGGTCAAGGTGGCGACACCATGCCTGCCTTGCGCAGCTCTTCGCGGCTGGGGTACCACATCGGGCTTTGCGGCAGGTTTGCCAGCCGCGCGACAAAACTCTCGTCAATGGATTGTGCGCGGAAGATCGCCAGATCGCGCTGCATTTCGACCCTGGGATCGATCATTCCGAAATTCCGGTCGCTTTGCATCGCATAGCCATGCAGCCCGATCCGCCCCTCTGGCCCCAGCGTGCGTGTGCTGCCGCCCGCATAGATCAGCGCGCAGGCAGATGCGCAATGCCCATCGACATGCGTTGCGACCCCATGTGCGCGCAGCACCGTCACGACGCCACGCGCCTCGGCCACATATCCGCCATGGCTGTCAAGTGTCAGGTGCCGGATTTCGGGATGATCGGCGATCATGGTGCGCAGTGCCTCGGTCAGACCGAAATCGACCAGCCCGCCCAGTTCGAATGCCTGACCATCAGCCGCCAGCGCCAGTTCAAACTGTGGCGGTGGCGGGATACGAAGTGGCGGAGGGCGCGCCTCGGTCCGCGCGATGGCGACGGCGATGACGCCAAGCCCCGCAAGCGCAAGGCCCAGCAGCAGTTTCAGGATGATCTCGTCGATCCGGCGTTCGCGCATGGCGCATCATCCCAGAAACCGACTGAAAAAGCGACCCCGGAAAGGGATGACATGATGTCCCGCCACCTTTATTTCAGCTTTGTAAAAATATCCTCGGGGGTGAATTGGCTGCAGGCCAAGAGGGGGCGCGAGCGCCCCCTTTGCGACGCTTACAAGACGCGTTCGACCATCATTTTCTTGACCTCGGCAATCGCCTTGGCCGGATTCAGCCCCTTGGGGCAGGTCTTGGCGCAGTTCATGATCGTGTGGCAGCGATACAGCTTGAACGGATCGTGCAGATCATCCAGCCGCTCGCCCGTAGCCTCGTCGCGGCTGTCGATCAGCCAGCGATAGGCGTGCAGCAGCGATGCCGGGCCAAGGTAGCGGTCGCCATTCCACCAGTAACTCGGGCAGGATGTCGAACAGCAAGCGCACATCACGCATTCATACAACCCGTCCAGCTTTTCGCGGTCTTCGATCGATTGCTTCCACTCTTTCGCGGGCGTGTTCGATTTCGTTTCCAGCCACGGCTTGATCGAGGCATGCTGTGCGTAGAAATGCGTCAGGTCGGGGACCAGATCCTTGACCACCGGCATGTGGGGCAGGGGGTAGATCTTGATGTCGCCCTTGACCTCGTCCATGCCAAAGATGCAGGCCAGCTTGTTGCCGCCATCGATATTCATGGCACATGACCCGCAAATCCCCTCGCGGCAGGACCGGCGGAAGGTCAGCGTCGGGTCGATCTTGGTCTTGATATAGATCAGCGCGTCCAGCACCATCGGGCCGCAATCGTCCAGATCGACGAAATAGGTGTCCACTTGCGGATTGTTCCCGTCATCTGGATTCCAGCGATAGATCTGGAACTTGCGCAGCTTGCCGCCCGTTTCGGGCTTGGGCCAGGTCTTGCCGGTGCGCATCTGGCTGTTCTTGGGCAGGGAGAATTGGACCATGGGTGCCTCCTTATCTCAGGAACGGGGCAAGCCCGTCTGTGGCTAGACATCTAATCGTTTCGGGGCGGGTGGCAATTTCGGTCACCAGCGCGGTAGTCGTAGGATGGACGACAGACTGGGTTGCAGCCAGCGCAAGCTGGGCGATTTCTGCCCCGCTTGCATTATTGATCACGCAATCGCTGGCCGGTTCCAGTGGCACACCGGGAAAGCGTTCCGCCAGAACCGGGCGCACAGACTGCCGCGCCGCATCCCGCGCGATCTGGTCCTGCACGGGCGCGCAGGCCGTCAGCGCGAGCAGCGCAGCAAGGACAGGAACGCGGATCAATAGACCCGCGCCTTGGGGGCGATTTTCTTGAGGTCGATCCCGCCATCCGTCTCCTTGGTCAGGGGGGTCGTCACGACGGGGCGGTAGTCAAGCCGCACATCGCCCCCATCCACGAAGGCCAGCGTGTGCTTGCGCCAGACCTTGTCATCGCGGTCGGGGTAGTCCTCATGCGCATGCGCCCCGCGCGATTCCTTGCGTGCCTCGGCCGAGACGATGGTCGTCATGGCGCAGGGCATCAGGTTGTCCAGCTCCAGCGTTTCCATCAGGTCCGAGTTCCAGATCAGCGAGCGGTCGGTGACTTTCAGGTCGTCCATCTTGCCCGCGACCGCGCGCATCTTCTCGCAGCCTTCGGCCAGAGTCTTGTCGGTGCGGAACACAGCCGCGTCGGCCTGCATGGCCTTCTGCATTTCCAGCCGCAGATCGGCGGTCGGGATCGCTCCATCCAGATTGCGGAAGCGGTCAAAGCGCTCCACGGCCCGGTCCACACTGGCGCGGTTCAGCGTCGGGTTTGCAGTTTTTGGGTCCACCACCTGCCCGGCGCGGATCGCAGCCGCACGGCCAAACACCACGAGGTCAATCAGCGAGTTCGACCCCAGCCGGTTCGCGCCATGCACCGACGCACAGGCCGCCTCGCCTACGGCCATCAGGCCGGGGGACACGCGGTCCGGGTTCTCGGCATCGGCATTCAGCACCTCGCCCCAGTAATTGGTCGGAATACCGCCCATGTTGTAATGCACTGTGGGCAGCACCGGAATCGGCTCCTTGGTCACATCGACGCCCGAAAAAACCCGCGCGCTCTCCGAAATACCGGGCAGGCGCAGCTTCAGCGTCTCGGGTGGCAAGTGGCTGAGGTTCAGGTGAATGTGGTCCTTGTTCGGCCCCACACCGCGCCCTTCGCGGATCTCGATCGTCATGCAGCGCGACACCACATCGCGCGAGGCGAGATCCTTGTAGGTCGGCGCATAGCGTTCCATGAACCGCTCACCCTCGGAATTGGTCAGATAGCCGCCTTCGCCGCGCGCGCCCTCGGTGATCAGGCAGCCTGCACCATAGATGCCGGTCGGGTGGAACTGCACGAATTCCATATCCTGCAGCGGCAGGCCTGCCCGCGCGACCATGCCATTGCCATCGCCCGTGCAGGTATGCGCGCTGGTGGCACTGAAATAGGCACGGCCATAGCCGCCGGTGGCCAGCACCACCATCTTGGCGCTGAACAGATGCAGCGTGCCATCGTCGAGCTTCCACGCGAGCACGCCCTGACACACGCCATCTTCGGACATGATCAGGTCAGTCGCGAAATATTCGATGTAGAATTCGGCTTTCTGCTTGAGCGACTGGCCATACAGCGTGTGCAGCATGGCATGGCCGGTGCGGTCAGCAGCCGCACAGGTGCGCTGCACAGGCGGGCCTTCGCCGAATTCTGTTGTATGGCCGCCAAAGGGGCGCTGGTAGATCTTGCCGTCCTCGGTGCGCGAAAACGGAACGCCGTAATGCTCCAACTCATAGACCGCCTTGGGGGCCTCGCGCGCCAGATACTCCATCGCATCCGTATCGCCCAGCCAGTCAGAGCCCTTGACCGTGTCATACATATGCCACTGCCAATGGTCAGGCCCCATGTTCGACAGGCTGGCCGCGATCCCGCCCTGCGCCGCGACCGTGTGCGACCGTGTCGGGAAAACCTTGGTCACACAGGCGGTCTTCAGCCCCTGTTCGGCCATGCCCAACGTCGCGCGCAGCCCCGCGCCACCTGCGCCGACCACGACCACATCATAACTATGCTCTTCAATCTTGTATGCAGACATTTCGTTTCCTTCAGGCGCTGAACAGGACAGTGGCAACCGACAACACACCGGCCACACCAAGCGCCCAGCACGCGAGCGTATTGACCAGCAGCGCAGCCGTGCGCGTGGCCTTGTTGGGAACATAGTCCTCGATCACGACCTGCAAGCCCTGTTGCAGATGCGCGAAGGCGGCAATGATGAACAGCACCGCCACAAGCGCGTGCCAGAGGTTGGAATAGGTCGCGACAAACACCTCATGCCCACCGCCCAGCGCACGGCCAAACGGAAAGATGAACAGAAATGTCAGCGGAATCAGCGCGATCGAGGTGATGCGTTGGCTCCACCAGTGGTGCAGCCCCTCGCCTGCGGCGCCGGACCCGTGCACGCGGGCGTAATCTGTCTTGAACCCCATGGTTTCGGCCTCCTCAGACGATGATGATGGTCAGAAACGTCAGCACGACCGTGCCCGCAAATACAACGTAGCTGGTCTTTTCGACGGTCTCGACATCCATCATCCGGCCTGTGTCCCAGATCAAATGGCGGATGGAATTGAGCATGTGATACCACAATGCGGCCAGCGACCCGATCAGGATCAGATGGCCGATGATCGAGGTCAGCAAACCGTCCACGAATTCAAAATACCCTGCGCTGAATGCGCCTGCGGCGAACCACCACACGATCAGGATCGCAGCGAGCGTCATGCCGACCCCGGTGATCCGGTTCAGGATCGAAGAAATCGCTGCAAGGGGCAGTCGATAGACTTGCAGATGCGGGGAGAGCGGGCGATTGCCCCGGTTCACGTCGGCCATAGGCGGCTCCTTAACTGTGGCGCGGCTGCACTGCAGCAACCTTGCTTGGTATGCCCTGACATACTGATTTTCACACGAATGTCACGCAGACAAGCGAGGTGAAGGCAGAAAAAAGAGGCCAGTATACCGAATAAACACCCTGGGTGCAGTCTATGTGATCGCAAAAAATTAAACTGTGATCACAATGCGCAATATGCGCTCTTGATGCCATCAGGAACCACAGCCTCCGCCGCTGATTTGACAGAATACGGGAATCACCATAGCGTGAGCAGCACGTTAGCTGTAGGTTTTGCGACGTTCGGCCCCATGTTCCCGGCGCTGAGCGAGGAGCTTGCAATCAAAGGATGGACCCCTCGAAACAGATAGGTGATGCTGTGCAGATTTTTTCGCGCCCTGGTGTACGATCAGTTGGATTTGGCCCGAAGCTTGTTGCCCTTGGATTGGGGGCATTCCTGCTCGGGGCGTGTCAGCAAGGTGGCATGCAAGGGGGCGCGACTGTTGACCGATCTGCGGTAACATCGGCAACCACTAGTGCAGAACTGATCGCGCTGGGGGCAGTGCGACTGGATTCGGCACAGATCCAAGATGTGTTCGTCGGGCATACGCATGACGCCGGCGATTGGGAATTTGTCATCAATGAAGATGGAACATGGTCTGCCGCGGCGAAAGACGGGTCCTGGACAGACAGGCCCGGTACATGGCAGATTGCCAATGACCAGTTCTGTCGCGAGGGACCAGATACCCAGCCGGATTGCCAGACACTCTTTGTGGTTGGCGACATGCTCCGTGTCGCCGAGGGCGAGGGAACCAACTTGCGGCCATGGACGATCATGCTCTGACAGGGTGACCGGACCCGTCTTGCATCTCGTCCTGTACTGGCGCAAAGGTCTGTCGCGCGGCACTCTTTCGGGCCGCGCGACGACAATGACTTTTGCGCCTGTGTTCCGCCTCGCGCGGCGGGTGCGTCTTATGCTCAGCGTGGCAACGCCCTGCAGCGCTCAGGTATCGGGATCATCGTCCGCGCTGGCATGACATGCGCCCAACGCGGGGCAGTGCTGCCTTTGTGACCGGGGTCTTCATACCGGAACCAGCGCCCAGTAATCCAGATCCAGCAGGACATCCGGATGGTATTTCCCATCCACCTTCAACACATCGCGCGCGCCCTTGGTGGCCACCAGCCGCAAACGCAAGGCACCAACACCGGGGGCGTTCGTCTCTGCCCGGTCCAGAACCTCGGACCAGGCACGGATCGTGTCGCCCGCGAAACATGGGTTCGCATGGGCACCTGCATTGATCGCGACGATCATCTGCGCATTGGCGAGCCCGTTGAATGACAACGCCCGCGCCATCGAGATCACATGCCCGCCATAGATCAGTCGCCTGCCATCCTCGCGCAGGGTCGCGTCGAAATGAACCTTCGATGTGTTCTGCCACAGCCGCGTGGCCAGCATATGCTCGGCTTCCTCGACAGTCACACCCTCCACATGGTCAATCCGCTCACCCACAGCATAATCGCCCCAGCGATGCGGCTCACCCGCCTGCGCGAAATCATAGCCGCTGAAATCCAGCCCTTGCGGCACCACCAGATCCTCTGCCGCAACCGCAGGCACCAGGTCGGGCACCACGGTTTCGGGGGCAGGCGCGTTGAGATCGCGCTTGCGCACCATCACCCAGCGCACATAGTCCAGCACCAGCACGCCTGACTGTTTCATGCCGCGTGTGCGCACCCAGACCACACCAGATTTGCCGTTGGAATTCTGCTTCAGGCCGATCACCTCGGATGTGCTCAGCACTGTATCGCCGGGATAGACCGGGGCATGAAACCGCCCTTCGGCATAGCCCAGATTGGCAACGGCGTTCAGGCTGATATCCGGCACCGACTTGCCAAAGACCACATGAAACG
>SKRW01000330.1 GCA_007118295.1 Paracoccaceae bacterium
AATGTCGAAGAGGGCCGCCGCATCATCAACGACTCCGGTCTGCCCCTGATTTCCGCCGATACCTTGGCCGAGGCCGCCGCAACGGCTGTTGCCGCCCGCCCCGCCATGGCCGCCTGAAGGAACACGCATATGTCCATTCTCATCCACAAAGACACCCGCATCATCGTGCAAGGCATGTCAGGCCGCATCGGCAAATTCCACGCCGAAGATATGATCAAACACGGCACCAATGTCGTGGGCGGTGTGACCCCCGGTCGCGGCGGTGAAACCGTGCTGGGCCGCCCCATCTTCAACACAGTGACTGAGGCGGTCGAGGCCGTGGGCGCGCAGGCTTCCCTCGTTTTCGTCCCGCCCCCCGGTGCCGCCGATGCGATCATGGAAGCGGCTGAGGCGGGTTTGGAATTTGCCGTCTGCGTGACCGATGGCATCCCCTCGCAGGACATGATGAAGGTCAAGCGTTTCCTGCGCCGCTTCCCCGCGTCGCGCAAGATGCGATTCATCGGCCCGAACTGCGCGGGCGTGATCTCGCCCGGCAAGGGATTCATGGGCATCATGCCGCCCGCTATCTACCTGCCCGGTCGCGTGGGCATCGTAGGCCGGTCCGGCACGCTGGGCTATGAAGCCGCCAGCCAGATGAAAACGCTTGGCATTGGCGTGTCCACCTCGGTGGGCATCGGTGGCGATCCGATCAACGGCTCCAGCTTCAAGGACATTCTGGAACTGTTCGAGAATGACCCTGACACCGACGCGGTCATGATGATTGGCGAAATCGGCGGCCCGCAAGAAGCCGAAGCTGCCGCCTATGCCCGCGACCATATGTCGAAGCCGGTTGTGGCCTATATCGCCGGTCTGTCCGCGCCCAAGGGCCGCAAGATGGGCCATGCGGGCGCGATCATCTCGGCCTTTGGCGAAAGCGCGCAGGAAAAGGTCGAAATCCTGTCTGCCGCCGGGATTACTGTCGCACCCACGCCCTCCGCCATGGGCGAAACAATCGCCCGTGTTCTGGGCGTCAGGCACGCCGCATGAGCAAATCGGAAACCAACCTGTCCGGCGAAGCCACAACCCCGCAGCAGACGCAAGCCTGGGTCGGGCGGGTAGAAACCCGTACAGGCGCAGTCAGCCCGGAATTTGCAGGCATGGCCATGGGGGCGCTGGGGCATCCAGCCGCCCCCCAGCCGCCCATTCACACGGGCGCCCCCCTGCCGGTGCTCTGGCATTGGGTCGCGTTCCCCGAGTTCGTGCCGATTTCCGAAATCGCGACGGACGGCCACCCCAAACTTGGCGGGTTCCTGCCGCCCCTGCCCTTCAACCGGCGTATGTGGGCGGGGGGGAAGCTGTCCTTCAAGGGCCGTTTCGCTGTGGGTGAGACGATCACCCAGCGCTCGGAAATCCTGAGCGTGGAGTTCAAGACCGGTAGCACGGGCGACATGGCCTTCGTGCGCGTGGGGCATGATCTGCGCGGAATGGGCGGTGCGCAAATCCGCGAGGAACAGGATATCGTCTATTTGCCGATCCCTGACAGCTTCCGCGCCCCCCGCGCCATCCCGGCCCCCGACGCGCCGCTGTTTTCCGAACGGGTCGAGGTCAGCCCGGTGCGGCTGTTTCGGTATTCGGCGGCGACCTATAACGCGCATCGCATCCATTATGACCGCGACTATGCGACCGGGGCGGAACGCTACCCCGGTCTGGTCGTGCACGGCCCGATGCAGGCGACGCTGCTGATGGAAGCCGCGATGCGCCACACTGGGGCCACGCCCACTCGGTTCAGCTTTCGCGGCGTGCATCCGATGTTTGACGGGTATTTGCACTTGCAAGCGGATCAGGACGGAGCGGGGGCGCTGCGGCTCTGCACTGTTGCCCCCGAGGGCCACCAGGGGCTGCAAGCCCGCTTTGAATGGGAGGCATAAGCGATGGGTATTCTCAAGGGCATGCGCGTGGTCGAGGGCTCGGCCTTTGTCGCGATCCCGCTTGCCGGCATGACGCTGGCGCAGATGGGCGCAGAAGTGATCCGCTTTGACCGGATCGAAGGGGGCTTGGATGCCGCGCGCTGGCCTGTTACCGAAAACGGGCAAAGCCTGTTCTGGGCGGGCCTGAACAAGGGCAAGAAATCCGTCGCGGTCGATATGAAATCGCCGCAGGGACGCGAATTGATCACCCGCATCATCACCGCGCCCGGTGACGACGCGGGCCTGTTCCTGACCAATCTGCGCGTGCGCGGCTGGATGGATCATGAAACCCTGTCACGCCACCGCGATGATCTGGTGATGGTCGCGCTGCTGGGCGACCGGCATGGCCGCGCGGCAGTGGATTATTCAGTCAACCCCTCGCTTGGCTTCCCCACCGCGACTGGGCCAGAGGGCGCAACCGATCCTGTCGCCCACGTGCTGCCCGCATGGGACTGCATCGCAGGCAATATGGCCGTGACGGCCCTGCTGGCCGCAGAGCGCCACCGCCTGCGCACCGGGACAGGGCAGGAAGTGCTGTTCTCGCTGAAAGATGCGGCGGCGGCGATGCTGGGTAATCTGGGCATTATTGGCGAGGTGGCCATCAACGGCACCGACCGGCCCAAATACGGCAATGCGCTTTATGGCGGCTATGGCCAGGATTTCATCTGTGCCGATGGCGCTCGCGTGATGGTGATCGGGCTGACCGACCGGCAATGGCGCGGGCTGCTGAAAGCCACCGACAAACTGGAGGCGATGGCCGCGCTGGAAACCCGTCTGGGCGTCAGCCTCGGCCGCGAAGGGGCGCGCTTCACCCACCGCGCGGCTATCACCGAGGTGCTTGCACCCTTCTTCGCCGCCCATAAGGTCGCGGATTTCGCCAAGGCGTTCGACGCGGGCGGGGTGACATGGTCGCAATTCCGCAGCTTTGCGCAAGCTGTGCACGAAGACCCGGACCTGTCCACGGACAACCCGATGTTTCATATGCTGGAGCAACCGGGGATCGGCAGCTACCCGACTCCGGCCTCGCCGCTGGCATTCTCTGAAATCGCGCGGCAAGCTCCCTGCCCCGCGCCAGAGCTGGGCGCGCATACCGAAGAAATCCTTGGCGATGTCGCGCGCTTGTCTGATGGTGAAATCGGCAAGCTGTTTGACGCAGGTATCGTCACGGGCCCGCGCCGACTTTCCTATCCTGTCAGGGCTGCGGAATAAGCGGCCCACCACACGCTGCGACGGCGGGCGGGGCACGCGGCGCACAAGGACGCATCTTCAATCCGTTCTGCGCAAGGGCAGCGACAGGACCAGCGCGACAAGCTCGGCCTGCCGGTGAGTCTTGGTCTTTGCAAAAGCGTTGCGCAAATGGAACGCGATGGTGGTGGGGGCTACACCCATTTTCCGCGAAATCTCTTCTGGGCGCAGACCAGACGCCAGCAGATGCGCGACGCGGGCCTCGGTCGAGGTCAGGTCGAACATCTCGTTCATGGCGTCGGCCGACAAGACCGCGCGCGATGCCGGATCCGTCAGAAAGACGATCACCATTGCAGGTGTCCCGGAATGCGGGTCCGCAGGGCAGGCGTGGATTTGCGCCATCTGTGCGCTGATATCATCCAGCAGAATCGACAGGCTTTCTTCCATGCCAGCTTGCGCGCAAGCCCCCATGCGCCGGACGGGATCGGCCAGCGCATTGCGCAGGGTCTGCCCATGCGCGCATAGGACCGGGCGGGCGGCAGGATTGGCCTGCTGTAACTGACCGTCCAGATCAAAAACCATCACGCCCACGGCCAGCGTATCGAACAGATGCTGCCCCAGCCGTGCCAGCGCACGCATACCCGCGCGGGCCTGACGGCTTTGGCGCAAACGCGCCTCGATTGTCGACAGCAGCAAGTCGTAATTGATGGGTTTGGTCATGTAGTCATCCGCACCGGCGCGCTTGCCCCGGATCACGGCCTCGTTCATCGACAGCGCCGACAGGAACACCAGCGGCACATGCGCCAGATGCGGATATTCACGACGAAACCGCGTCAAGACCCCGTAGCCGTCAATCCCTGGCATCATGATGTCACATAGCAGCAGATCGGGTGCGCAGGTTTCCAGATGCGCCAGCAACTCGGCACCATCGCGCGCGGTGATCACACGGTAGCCTGCCGCGTCCAGTTCATCCGCGATATCGCGCAGCAGTTGCGGTTCATCCTCGCAGCACAGGATCAGTGGCTCGTCACTCATGCACAACCTCCTGTTCTTGCGCTGCTACGGGCAGCCAGAGCGTGAAGACAGACCCCTTGCCAGCCCAGGTTTCGACCGTCAGCCTACCGCCCAGCAACTCGGTCAGTTCGTGTGCAACAGCCAGCCCCAACCCCGTTCCATGACCTGCCCCGCCATCATTGCCCCGGTAGTAGCGGTCGAACAGACGCGGCAAATCCTGATTGTGAATACCAGCCCCCTGATCGGTAACAGCACAGGCAATCGTCTGACCTTGTGCAAAGACGCGCAATTCGATTGGTGTGCCAGCCTGACTGTACTTGATCGCGTTTGACAACAGGTTGTCCAGAATGTGGCCGACAAGATGCAGGTCCCCCAGCGCCACAAGCGGCCCTTCGGCGCATGACAGGCGCAGTTCCCGGTCCGGGTGACGCGCTTGGGCCTCGCCTACAAGGGATGTCACCGCGCTTCGCATCGATATCGGCGCGAACCGGGCCTGAAGCTGGTCCGTATCCAGTTTGGCCAGCAACAGCACCGTATCCACTAGCCGGGTCAACCGCCCGACCGCATCGGCCACGATTACACGCCGTTCGGCCACATCCTGCGCTGTCACGTCTGTTCCCTTGCGCGAAAGCCGGTGCATGGCGCTGTCGATAAGGCTGAGCGGCGTCCGCATCTGATGCGACACGATGGCTGCGAAATCCCGATACATCGCCGAGGTGCTGCGTTCCTGTTCCAGCAGGCTGGCCGCGCGCAGTCGGGCAAGTTGCGCCAGATGCAGCTTGCGCTGGTTGCGCAACAGCAGCCAGGACACTGCCAGCGCCGCCAGAAGCGCAAATGCCACGGAAAAGATGACCACCTGCTGCGTCGCGCGGTAGTCATCCAGCCGAGTCGCGGCCTTGTCCCAATCTGTGGTCATCACGTCATTGGCGATGCGGTTGATCTGCGGATGCAGGCTTTGTCCCAGATCAGACAATGCCGCGTGCAGATCGGGCGAATGGCCAAGTGCCACCGGATCGAGCGTCAGCAATGCGTCCGACATTCCCTGCACTGATTGCAGATGCCCGATATCGTCCAGATACCGTGCCTGCGGCCCCTGACTCATCAGGTTCAGCCGCGCGAGCGTCAGGTCGAACCGCCGCGCGATTTCCGCATCATCGCCAACCGGGCTGCTTGCGGCGAGGGTCAGCACCAACAGTTCCATCTGGGTCTGGGTCACAACCCAAAGCATGTTCTGCGTCGCCGCAATGCGCATGTCACGTTCCAGTGCGGAGCTTTTGGCCAGCGCAAAGCCAAGTGCGCCAAGGAATATCAGCAGCAACAGCAGGAGCGGGGCATAGCTTGCCCATTTGCTGCGGTCGTCGGAATGATCGCGCAAGCTCATTCGACATGCAGCGCAACAAGCTGCCAGACCCAGCGCGTATCATAGCGGATATCCTGCAATTCCCCATGATCATCGCGCGGATACACGATCCAGATCGGCCCCTTGTCGCGCGGGCTGAGTGTCTGTCCATCCTTGTAGAGCGCGCCAATCACATCGAACCGTTCGAAACCTGAAACCGGAATGTTGATCTGATAATCATTCAACGCCACGGCAACGACCGTTTCGCCCGATGATTGATATTCGGACAGCAGATCACGCATCAGAAACCCCTCGAAAACAGGCGTGCCATCTGTCACAGAGGTCGAGGTTGCCAATTCATGCTGCGGCAGGTCTTTCAACGCGCTGCGTGTCAGGCTGACAGGGGCACCATTGACCGCGCCGGTCAATGTCAGGATGGGGATTTCTGCAGTGGCAGTTCTGGCCACGGCAAGCAAGACCAGCGCGGCGGCTATGATTTGTGTGGTCGCCATCGAACAGCTCCTTTCAAGGCTGGCCCGGCGAAGGACAGATCGCGCTGGGGATCAGCGCATCTGCGCAAAGCCGTGACCCGTCGCAGAGCACAGGTTGCAGATACCGCGCCAATCCTTCAACCCCCGGTATTCAACGACCCTGCAACGCCGACCTGCTGGCTCTCGCTACATCCGGTCCAGAAACCGCCCATTGACCCAGCCGACCCCATCGGGCAGCGTTGCAGACCGGACCTCGACCCATACCGCCCCGCTTGGAAGGCTGCGGATGCGGCCCGTGATGCGGACGTGGCGCGCGTTGGGCGGGAACATTCCGACAATCCCATGCGAGACACCAGGACCAGAACGGATGTTGAGCACATCATTCGAAGCAACACCCACCACCCTGTAATCGTGATCCTGCGCTGTGTGGTCCTTGAACAGGCTACCGGGCGGCTCTGCGCTGGCGGGCGGGCTGACCGATGCCTCCTCGCTGAGGAAACGCGCATTGACCCACCCGCCTGCCGGGACCCGCGGGTGTATGATGCGATACCACAGCGCCCCATCGCCAGCCCGGCCCTGCTGGCCGGTCCAGACAATCCCGCCTGTGCCCGGAGGCAACACACCGACAATGCGGCTGCCGGGAACACCGACACGGTCGCGCACATTCAGCACGTCATTCGAGGCAACATTCACCACCCTGTAGGTGACTTCGCTGGCCTGCGCGACCGTCAGAGTGGTCAACAGGACGGCAGCCATCACAAGCAAGCCGACAACGGTACGAACTGGTGATCTGGGCATCTCTCCTACTCCGTTCTAACTGCAAGTCATTGCTCAAGGATCTTTCCGGCCACAGTCGCCGGACAAATCGACACAGCGCACATGGTTGTCCTCAAGAAGGGTGACGTCAAAGCAAAGCCCCCCGCACCGCGCTGTCAGACTTCTCCACTTCCTCGAATATTTCGGGAATGGATTTCCCTGTCCCGTGAGCATGGACCGGCGAAGGGATGCCAAGCCACACAGTCGGGCGGTCTATGACCGATGCGCGCAAATAGCGGGTATGGGGCGCTTGTTCGGCAAGGAGTTGACGCAGATCTCTGGGCATGTGTGAGGCCTCCTGAAACGCGTGTGGGGCGAATACTGGCCTGTGGCGAGGCTACTCGCCAAAGGTTCTTGTGCGCGAAACCGGGACCATGGCCTGCTGTAGTCACCTGTGCGCCCGTATCAGGGTTGCGGTCAGCGCTGCATTTCCACCAGTTCCACGCGGCGGTTAAGGGTGCGGCCCTGTTCGGTCCGATTGGTCGCGATCGGTGCCATCATGCCAGCCCCTGCGGCCTGTAGCCGGTCGTCAGAAACGCCATGCTGGCCCGTCAGATACGACACCACCGAATTCGCCCGCTCCACCGAGAGGGACAGATTGTAATGGTAGCTCCCTGCGTTGTCGGTATGTCCGACAACAAGCAGCTTCATGTCTGGAAGCTGCTGCATCAATTCCGCCACTGTCGAGAGCGCCTGCGACGATTCCGGCAGTATGCGTGCAGAATCGAATTCGAACAGGATATCCTGCACAGCAACGCGCCCCTCGTCGATCAGCCCGGCTTCCATGTCGCCGACGGTCAGGGGCTGATGATCCATTTGGGTATCCATTTCCTCGGCAGTGACAACAGTCATCAACACTGCAGGGCCATCCACCCGGCGGGCATTGAATGTCGCAATCCCGGCCAGCACAGTGCCATCAGCCGAGCGCGCCGCGAGATAGCGCAGGTCACGGTTAGAGGTCCGGGTCGCCAGCCGGCAACACCCACGTGTTCCCCGGCTGAAGATCTCGGTGCCATGCACAAAGAATGAGCGGCCCGCCCCAGTGGAAAGCTCGTCACCACTGGCCGTATAGAGCAGGTCAAACCCACGCTCTTCCAGCGCCTGAATGTAGTTGCGCTTGATCTGCAAGGTCGAGATGTCCGGGTTCTCGAACGTATAGCTCAGCGACAGGACTTCGCCTTCCAGTGTCTGCGAGCTCTCGACGGCATCGCCGTCATAGGGCCCGGTCGGGATCGTGACCCGGTCAAATTCCGTCCTGTCGAAATAGACGATACTGGAACCCGCAACCCGCGGGATATCGGCATGGTCATACGCGCCATCGATATCGGCAAGCGAAGCGTTGGATATCGCAAGCGCCATGACTGCAGCACAAGACCCGGCAAATAGTCTGTTTCGCATGATGATGCCCCTTTTCTCAGGTATCCGATCTCAGGATAACCGCAAAACACGGCTGGATTCCCCGTCTGAATGGACAGGATATGCAGCAAAGACCCTGCAAGGGGCTTGTCCTGTGCACCCAGCCTGTGCGTGATGCGCAGGGCAGCAGGCGACGGGGTACGCGCCGTCGATTCCGTGCCCATTGCGGCGGTGGCGCGCGTTGAACCGGACCGGTCGCGATGTCAGGCAACGCCCGCGGCAAGTTCGGCACGGCAGATCATGCCAAACAGGTCGCGCGGGTCGTCGGGGTCGGCGATCATGTCCAGTTCATGAAAGTAACTGGTCCCCTCCAGTCGCTGGTGAATGTGGCGCAGCGCGCTGAAATCCTCGATCGCGAAGCCGACAGAGTCGAACAGCGTGACCTGTCCGGCATCACTGCGGCCCGTTGTCTGGCCCGCGATGACCTGCCAAAGCTCGGTCACGGGATGGTCGGGGTCGAGTTGCTGGATCTCGCCCTCGATCCGGGTCTGGGGCGGATATTCAACGAAGATGCCCGCGCGCAGCAGGATGTCGCGGTGCAACTCTGTCTTGCCCGGACAATCGCCGCCAACTGCGTTGATATGCACGCCGCCGCCGACCATGTTGTCCGTCAGGATCGTGGCAAATTGCTTGTCGGCGGTGCAGGTGGTGATGATCTGTGCGCCAAGGATCGCTTCTTCGGCGGTTGCGCAGGGCACAATCTGCAACCCCCTGCCGGCGAGATTGGCTGCGCATTTGCGCGTCGCAGCCGGGTCAACATCATAAAGCCGCACTTCCTCGATGCCGCAGACAGCCTTCATCGCAAGCGCCTGAAATTCGGCCTGCGCGCCATTGCCGATCATCGCCATCACGCGCGCATCGCGCGGGGCCAGCCATTTTGCAGCCATGGCGCTGGTTGCGGCAGTGCGCAGCGCGGTCAGGA
>SKRW01000141.1 GCA_007118295.1 Paracoccaceae bacterium
TCGGCTATGCGTTTCGTCTGTCGTTCCTGAACAAGTGCGACGAGTTGGAGCGCAAGACAGTGGCCGAGTTCTACCAGCGCTGCTTTGACGAGGAATTGCCGGAATCAGCCGTCAGCATGGCACTGGGGTAACCATTTGAACGAGGGGGCCAGTTGCCCCACTCGGATCATTGAAACATCCGGCCATTGCGGCCGGGTGTTTCAGTTATGCGATAGAGCGCACGCGTGCGCTCTATCGGTGTGCCTTCTGGGCTTTTGTCACGCGCGCGCGGCCATGGTCGCGCGGGTCCACCAGTCCAGCTCGTCCAGCATCGCATCGGCTGAATTGCCGATGGTCGCCTCGATGGTCTCCATCGGTTTGGGATCGCCCCCAAGTGGGTGCACAGTGAAGAAGTCACCGCCACCGATATGCACCGCCGAGCGGGTCGAGACCATCTGCAACTCGATCCCGATGGTGCGCAGGTGTTCCGCCGCGCGAGTGCCGCCGACCGAGCCATAACTGACAACACCGAACGCCTTGCGGTTCCATTCATTATACGCCTGATCCAGTGCATTCTTCAGCGCGCCGGTGATCGAGCGGTTGTATTCGGGCGTGACGAAAATGAACCCGTCAACCGAGGCCAGTGCGTCCTGCCATTTGCGCGCATTCGCGTCTGCGGTCGGTGCCCATGCGTTCGAGGCGACCTCGTTGAACAGTGGCAGGTCAAAATCCCTGAGGTCCAGCATCTCGACCTCCCAGTCGTCGCGAGCGCGGGCGCGCGACAGGATCCATTCGGCGGGTTTCTGGCCGAAACGCGCATCGCGCGTCGTGCCAAGGATGACTGCTATTTTCGGTTTCTGTGCCATTTGTGAGCCTCGTTACTAAAGAACTTGTGCCCACTACATGCGCAGTCTCGCAGTGCTTGGAAACGCAGCCTACCGCACAGACGATGTGCGTTTCTGTCGGGCGAAACCAGTGCATCCCGGCCTTGCTGTCACACCCGGACAGACGCGATCAGATTGTTTCGGGTTCCGAGGGCAATTCTTCGTCATGCCGGTATTCTTCCCCATTTCAACCACAATCACCCAGCAAGACATCACCATTGAACTTATGAGAACAGGAGTCTCGGGTCATGGTGCGTGGATATGCTGTTTCGTTGATCGCGCTTGTCGCACTGGCCGCTTGCGACGAGGGGCCAGGGGGCCAGATGGTTCGGAGCGCACCGGACACTCGCTTGGCCGGGGGCGAACTCAAGACCCTGCCTCAGTCCGGGATGGGCAATTCCGGTGGCGTGTTGAGCCATGGCAGCGAAGCACCTGCCGCAGGCGTCGAGGCGACCATGGTCTACAACGCGGGCGGTCGCGCCAATGGTGCAGTTGTCCAGTTTCACAACGGTCCCATGACCGGTGTGGGCGTGGCCTGCACCCGTGCTGGTGGCGGACCAGTGGTCGAATGCGCCGCCCAGAATGCCACACAGGCTTTTCTCCTGAATGAACTCAGCGGTTCTCATGCATATGCGGGGGCCTTTGCTGTCAATGGGTATGGCCCGGATCAGAACCAGAACGGGTTTGTGGCCATCCATGCCAGTCCGACGGACGCGCAGTATGTCCGGCTCCCGGGCGAGGCCGTCAGTTATACCGGTGCCTTTCAGGCAGGAGGTGGCCTGATTCATGAGGGCCAGCGCTTCAATGGCCGGGTGAACGGGACGAGCATGATCGAGGCCGATTTCGCGGCGGGAACACTGGGGATGGCTTTCAACGGTCAGGTGGTTGACGACAGGACAAACCTGAGCGCCCCTCTGCATGCCGGGGTAGAGAATGCCGCGATCGCGCTGGATGGGCGCTTCCACAACACGGTGGACACGACTTTCAGCTATGGTGGTCAGGCCGCATTTGGCGAACTTGACGGGGCATTCTATGGCCCCAGTGCCGAAGAGGCCGCTGCAACATTCGGGTTTGGCAATGATCTGGGCGGCATGACGGGCATTGCGCTTGGCTGCTCGTCCTACAGTGCAACCAACTGTATCGCCCCAACACCGCGTTTCTGACCCGCCAGGCACGCTGGGCGCTTTCTTTCCGGGTCTTGCTGGGCTATCTGGCACTGAAGGACATACCAGAAAAAGCGCGTGCCCATGACCCGCAATGACAACCCTGCCGACCCGTTCAAGAAGGCGCTGTCCGAGGCCGCGCGGACCATGGCGGATACGCAAGAGCTGAATATCACCTATTCGGTTGATCCACCCGGTCTGAGCGGCGACACCATGCGCCTGCCGCAGGTCAGCCGCCGCATGACCCGTGACGAGGTGATGCTGGCACGCGGCACTGCCGACACGCTGGCCCTGCGCCACCGCTATCACGACACGCCGACCCATACGCGCTATCTGCCCCAGGGCCAGATGGCGCGTGATCTCTATCAGGCGATGGAAGAGGCCCGCTGCGAGGCAGTGGGTGCGCGCCACATGCCCGGCACCTCGAAGAATATCGATGCGCGAATCGCGCATGAGGCCGCGCGCAAGGGATATGCCCAGATCCGCGACCGGCAGGACGCGCCGCTGGCTGTGGCCGCGTCCTACATGATCCGGCATCTGGCAACCGGGCGCGATCTGCCCGAAGGTGCTGCGCATGTGCTGGACCTGTGGCGCGGCTTTATCGAAGAGCGCGCTGGCGGGACACTGGAAACGCTGGACGATGTGCTGGGCGATCAGGCAGCCTTTGCCCGACTGGCGCGCAAGATGATCGAGGATCTGGGCTACGGCGACCAGTTGGGCGATGACCCTGACGATCAGGGCGACGAGGATGAAGGCTCGGAAGACGACAGCGATGACGCGCCCGAAGAGCCCGAGAACCCCGACAGTCAGGGGCAGGACGAAGACAGCGACGAGGACAGCGAGGACGAGAACGCCGCACAGGACAGCGCGCAGGCAGATGTTGCGCTGGATCAGGACGCGGATGAAGAGATGTCCGACCAGACCGAGATGCCCGAGGGCGAAGCGCCGCTGGAGCCCCCTGCCCCGCCGCCCCATTCCGACGCCAGTGCTGATTACAAGGTGTTCACCACCGATCACGACGAAGAAGTGCGCGCCGAGGACCTGGCTGAACCGGCAGAGCTGGAACGGCTGCGCGCCTATCTTGACCAGCAGCTTGAACCCCTGAAGGGGGCTGTCTCGCGGCTGGCCAACAAGTTGCAGCGCCGTTTGCAGGCGCAACAGAACCGGTCCTGGCTGTTCGATCTGGAAGAGGGCATTCTGGATGCCGGGCGGCTGGCGCGGGTGGTGGCGAACCCGACGACCCCCCTGTCGTTCAAGCAGGAAAAGGACACCGAGTTTCGCGACACTGTGGTGACATTGCTGCTGGACAATTCCGGGTCCATGCGCGGGCGGCCGATTTCCATCGCAGCCATCTGCGCCGATGTCCTGGCCCGCACGCTGGAACGCTGCAACGTCAAGGTCGAGATCCTCGGATTTACCACGCGCGCGTGGAAAGGCGGGCAGTCGCGTGAGCGGTGGCTGCAAGCGGGGCGCAGCCTGCAACCGGGGCGGCTGAACGATCTGCGGCATATCATCTACAAGCAGGCCGATGCGCCATGGCGGCGTGTGCGCCCCAATCTGGGGCTGATGATGAAAGAGGGCCTGCTGAAAGAGAATATCGACGGCGAGGCGCTGGAATGGGCACATCGGCGGATGCTGGCCCGCCCCGAAGCGCGGCGTATCCTGATGGTCATCTCGGACGGGGCACCGGTGGATGATTCCACCCTGTCAGTAAACCCGGCGAATTATCTGGAAAAGCACCTGCGCGACGTGATCGCCATGGTCGAGCGGCGCAAGATGGTCGAATTGCTGGCCATCGGCATCGGGCATGACGTGACGCGCTATTACGAACGCGCGGTCACGATCACCGATGTCGAACAGCTTGCAGGTGCCATGACCGAGCAACTGGCCGCCCTGTTCGACAAGGACCCGCGCGCGCGCGCCCGGTTTGCTGGGATAAAGCGCGCAATGTAGTGCAGCGCACAGGGACGGTGGGTGCATAGCACCCAACCTACTGGGGCCAGTGCGGGGGCCAGTGCGGGGACTTTCGCGAAATCGCGTGCGAGGTGACACTATCCGTAGGGTGGGTGATTCACCCACCCTCCATTGCAAACCACGGCAGCCCTTGACGCTGCCGCTCCAAGCAGGCACTTGGCCAGCATGTTACAGATCAACGAACTCTCGTTTTCCATCGATGGTCGCCCCCTGTTCGAAGGGGCATCAGCGCGCATCCCTGCCGGGCACAAGGTGGGGTTGGTCGGGCGCAATGGAACCGGCAAGACAACCCTGTTTCGCCTGATCCGGGGCGAACTGGCGATTGAAGGCGGCGCAATCCATCTGCCATCGCGCGCGCGCATCGGTGGCGTGGCGCAGGAAGTCCCCTCGTCCGGGACCTCGTTGATCGACACGGTGCTGGAGGCCGACACCGAACGCGCCAGCCTTATGGCCGAGGCTGACACCGCAACTTCGCCAGACCGGATTGCTGCCATCCAGACGCGACTGGCCGATATTGACGCATGGTCCGCCGAAGGGCGGGCAAGCGCGATCCTGAAAGGGCTGGGCTTTGATGCCGAGGCCCAGTTGCGCCCCTGCTCGGATTTCTCGGGCGGGTGGCGGATGCGGGTGGCGCTGGCGGGTGTCCTGTTTGCACAACCCGACCTGCTGCTGCTGGATGAGCCGACGAACTATCTCGACCTTGAAGGGGCGCTGTGGCTGGAAAGCTACCTGGCGAAATACCCGCACACGGTCATCATCATCAGCCATGACCGGGGGCTTCTGAACCGCGCCGTAGACCATATCCTGCATCTCGAAGACCGCAAGCTGACGCTGTATGCGGGCGGCTATGACAGTTTCGCCCGCCTGCGGGCCGAGCAACGCGCCGTGCTGGCAGCCGAAGCTGCCAAGGTCGCGGCCCGCCGTGCGCATATGCAGAAATTCGTGGACCGCTTTCGCGCACAGGCAACCAAGGCAAAGCAGGCCCAGTCCCGCCTGAAGATGCTGGAAAAGCTGCAACCGATCACGCCCCCGGCGGAAGCGGCGCGCCATGTCTTTACCTTTCCCCCGCCCGAGGAACTCTCGCCACCCATCTTGCGGCTGGAAGATGTTGCAGTGGGCTATGGTGGCCCGCCGGTACTGCGCGGGCTAAGCCTGCGGATCGATCAGGACGACCGGATCGCACTGCTGGGCCGCAATGGCGAAGGGAAATCGACACTCTCGAAGCTGCTGGCCGAAAAGCTGGAATGCACGGGCACGCTGACGCGTGCCTCGAAACTTCGCGTCGGATATTTCGCGCAGCATCAGGTCGATGAACTGGAACTGGAAGAAACGCCGCTGCAGCATCTGCAACGCGAACGCCCGCTAGAGGCCCCGCCCCGGTTGCGCGCACGACTGGCGGGGTTTGGCCTGATGGCAGAACAGGCCGACACCATTGTGCGGCGCCTGTCCGGGGGACAAAAGGCACGGTTGTCGCTGCTGCTGGCGACGCTGGACGCGCCGCATCTGCTGATCCTCGACGAACCGACCAACCACCTGGACATGGAAAGCCGCGAGGCGCTGGTCGAGGCACTGAGCGATTATTCCGGCGCCGTAGTGCTGGTCAGCCATGATATGCACCTGCTGTCCTTGATCGCCGACCGGCTGTGGCTGGTTTCGGGTGGTCGCGTGGACCCCTATGAGGGCGATCTGGAAAGCTATCGCGCTATGCTGCTGGCGGGTGACCCGAAACCTGCGCGCGACAAACCGAAGCCCGCGCCGAAACGCGCGAGCCGCGATGACATCGCGGCCATGCGCTCGGAAGTCCGCAAAAGCGAGGCCCGTGTCGCCAAACTGGAAGAGATGCGCGACAAGCTTGCCCGCAAGCTTGCCGATCCAGCGCTTTACGAGGACACGCGCCTTCAGGAGTTGCAGGTCTGGCAGGCGAAATATGCCGAAGTGATGGACGGTCTGGACCGCGCCGAGGCACTATGGGTCAAGGCGCAGGAAACGCTTGACGCCGCGCAGAGCGAGCCTGTCAGCCAATCATGAGATGCGCATCGCCCAGTTGCCGATAGTGCCGGCTGAGGCGCTGAAGTGCGATGCGCAGCACGATCTTGCCTGAACGCGCCGACCAGCCAAGTGCCGCTTCGGCGGATTCGACCCCTTCCAGCCGACAACAGCACCGCACTGCCATGTCCCCAAGCCCTGGCCCAAGGTCGCGCAGCACATCGCGGATACGCTTGCGCGCAGCCTTGGTGCCGGTGGGCGCGATATTGGGGCCGGGAACGGTTTTTCGTTCAAGCGCCGCCAGTATGTCCTGCGCCAAGGCCCCCTCGACCTTGTCGAGTTGCGCCATCACGAAATCCTCGCGCATCCTCTCTGCCGCCTGCACCAGTTCCGGGGCAAGAAACGGCACCCCAGTCTTGTCACGCCGCCGCGCCAGAACTGTCACCGGGCTTTCGGCAGACCCGTAGCGGATGCGGCGCGTCTGACCGTCGTTACCATCATCCGAGGTGTCGGGCTCCATCCGGGCCGCGCGCAACTCTGCACGACCAACGGGGCTGATACCATAACTCAGCACCCGCCCCTGACGACGACAGGTGATCCAGTCCCGCAGGGCCATGGCCTCGGCCACGGCGCGGTCCACCACGGCCACACGACGCGACACGCCATCCGCGTCCTCGCGCGTGACAACGGCCTTGGCCATGTCGGGTGCAACAATCAAAAGCGCCTCGCCCTGCACGAGATGCACAAGACATCTCAGGCCTTCGTGTTCGATTGACGGAACGATCTGGGTATCTGGGCGGGTCGCCATCCGTGACATCATCTTCGCGGACTCCGATTGAGAAAGGGATTGAGCGGACGCGCGCAGCGCACGGTCGAGGTTGCGCAAGGCGTCATCAACAAGCGGGTCATCGCGCCGGTTCTCGAACCGGCGCACCTGACGCATGATTGTCGAAGCATGGCACCCGTGATCGCGGGCAAGCGCGCGCAATGATCGCCCATGCGCCGTGTGGGAAAGATAGAGGTGCACTCCGGCGGGCACCCAGTCAGGCAGATGTTGGGTCGGGGACCCGTTCTGACCGCCTGCAATACAATCCTGAGCAGACATGAGGACGCCTTGCTCCCTTTTCAGCCATCAACCTAAAATTGCATTGGTTACAAGAGCGTTAACCAAATGGTGCATCCCCACAGAATGATCTCGAATCCCTAAGTCACCATCAACCTAGCGCACGCTCTACAGAATCTCTGCGCAACGCCTGCTTGCGGCATGCGATGATTGCCCTTCAACAGGACTGGAGATTGCAGATGAGCGCCCTTTGCCCCACCCTTGATACTGTCGTCAGGCCTCGCCTCATGATTGTCTCAGCGCGGTATGCGCTTGATGACTACGACAGGGCGGCGATGCTGCCACGACTGCTTGGCCTGCCCGTCGGTCGCGCATTGCCCGAAGCGATGAGCGCGCTGAGCGAATTGATCGCACTCGAGCAATCGATGGAACTGGCGCGCAAGCGGCATGATGCCGGCTGGCGCGCGGCACGGCATGTGGCGGTGCTGACAGCATTGCTGCACGAGGCGCAACGCTGCCTCGCGCAAGGTGTCATGCGCGTGGAGGATTGCGCGCCGTCAGTGCTCGGAACTCATCAGTGAATGCTCTGCAGCCGCGACTGCCCCAAGCGCGGCATCCAGCACCTCAAGCCCGGCACCGGACCGGTGCCCCTGTTCCGAGAGAATGCGTCGCCATTGCCGCGCGCCGGGTCGGCCCGCGAACAACCCGAGCATATGACGCGTGATCGCCGCCAGTCTTGTGCCCTGTTCCAGTTCGCGATTGATATAGGGGTGCATGTCTGCAACCGCCTGTTCGGCCGAACCGCGGGCAGAGTCACCAAATATCAGCGCGTCGGCTGCCAGAAGCAGGTCCCCCGGTCGCTGATAGGCGGCGCGCCCGATCATCACGCCATCCAGACCGGCATCCAGAAAGGACTGTGCCTGCTCAAGCGAGGTGATCCCGCCGTTGACAGTAATCTCAAGCTCGGGAAATGCCCGCTTCATGGACAGGACAAGCGCGTGATCCAGCGGCGGTATTTCACGGTTATCCTTGGGCGAAAGACCTGAAAGCCACGCCTTGCGCGCATGGATGATGACATGCCTGACCCCTGCCTCTGTCAGTCGGTCAAGAAAGGCAGGCAAGACTGTCGCAGGATCCTGATCATCGACCCCTATTCTGCATTTCACCGTGACACGCGCCGGGCTGGCCGCGATCATCGCGCGACAGATCGCGCCCACACGATCCGGCTGTTCCATCAGGATGGCCCCGAAACACCCTGATTGCACCCGATCAGAGGGGCACCCGCAATTAAGGTTGATTTCCTTGTAGCCTGCCTGCCATCCCATCGCGGTTGCCGACGCCAGTTCTCGCGGGTCTGAACCGCCAAGTTGCAGCACTACCGGATGCTCCGATGGATCATGGCGCAGCAGGTGCAAAGCCTGCCCACGTACCAGCGCTGGTGCCGTGACCATCTCGGTATAAAGCGTCGTATGACGTGACAACCGACGGTGAAAATACCGGCAATGCCGGTCGGTCCAATCCATCATCGGCGCAACGCTCAGGCGGGAATTGTCGATTTTCCCTTTTTTTATTGGGTTTTCAAGCATATATACAAGTTCTCACTCGGTCACATTTGGGGTCATAATGGCTCAATTGGACCTATACATCTCAGTTAGTAGTCCAAGGACTACCAAAATACCACGTCAGGACTACCGAAAATGGGCACAATCGTTGAACGCAGACGGGCAGATGGCACAAGCGCGTATCGGGCACAGATCCTTATAAAGTCGAAGGGTCAGATCGTCCATCAAGAGTCCTCGACATTCTCCCGGCGGACCACAGCCGAGGCATGGTTGAAGCGGCGCGAGAAGGAACTGAAATCCCCCGGAGGTCTGGAAGCCGCTCAGCGTAATGAACCGCCCCGGGTTTACCGGAGGGTGATTTGTTCAACGTCAGGCTACTTTATCGAGTGTGTTTAGATTTGCATAGAATGCCTCCTCTGCTTCTGCGGGTGTGATGTATCCGATGGGTCCAAATAGCCGGCGGTTGTTATACCAATCGACCCA
>SKRW01000115.1 GCA_007118295.1 Paracoccaceae bacterium
CAGATGCCGGGCCTGCGTGTGCTGGCCGTCGATGACAACCGCACCAACCAGTTGGTCCTCAGCATGATGCTGGGTCAGTTGGAGGCACAGGTCACGCTGGCCAGCGATGGCCCCGAAGCGCTGGGCAAGTTCCTTGATGGCAGTTTTGATCTGCTGATTCTCGACATTTCGATGCCCGGAATGGACGGGATCGCGCTTTTGCGGGCCATCCGCGCCATTGAATCGCAGCAAGGTCGCCCACACACGCCCGCAATTGCCTATACCGCCAATGCGATGACCCATCAGGTGGACATCTATCTGGCCGAAGGGTTCGATGCCTGTCTGACCAAGCCACTCAAGATGGAGCGGTTGAGTAACGCGATTGTTTGCGTGCTGGGGGGCGCGTCGGCCAAGTAGTCGGTGGCCCATGCGGCAGGCGTGCCGCAAAGCATGTGAATCAGGGCTTTGCCGGCAGCGTGACAACGCGACTGCGGCACGCCCGTGACAGCAATGCCGCGTCGCAGGCGCGCGGATTCAGGTCATGGCCCAGACATAGCCGGATTTCCTGTGCGTTGCCGTTCCGGCAGGTCACGGTCGCCATATCCGGCCCGATCACGGGGTTGGCGTTGCCAAAGGCGGCAAGCATGGCCAAGGGTGACAGGCGCAGGGCACTGCCACGCGCGCGCAAGCTCTCCGGAAAGCTCAGCGCCTCGAAGGCAGTGCGTGTCTGGGCGAAATACGCTTCTGCACTCAGCCCCGCACATCTGCCATGCTTGTTCCACTGATGCCGCGCCAGCCCTTCCGACCCCATGATATCGACCATGCTGCGGATCAACTCGCCTGTGGGGGCCGCGTGATGGGTATCGCAGAATTCGGGCCAGCCGCCATCATCGTGCTGCGGCCAGAGACCATGCACAAGCCAGCCAGCCCCGGCACCCGTTGCGCAGCGCGCATCGCCCCTTGCGTGGCCTTCGGCGGCGCACCAGCTTGGTGTCCAGCTTAGCGCCAGAACGAAGTATCCGTCACGCGACGGCGTATCCGGCACGGTGTCCGCAGGTGTGTCCAGCCACAGCCAGAGCGCCAGCGCGCCGCCTGCCAGAACGGCCATGATTGTCCGGCGCATTTTCGCTTTTCCTCTTGCCCAACTCAGGTTATACAGCGCGCAATCCCCGACATCGAGGACACGGCAGGTTGACCCTGCAGCCGACTCCCCGGCACCCGAGAGATATTGCGCGTCTGTCGCGCTCCTATGACAGGAGGTAACGTCATGTCAAAACCATTGATGTCCAAGGCGACCGCCGTCTGGCTGGTTGACAACACCACGCTCAGCTTCAAGCAGATCGCAGATTTCTGCGGCCTGCACGAACTGGAAGTGCAGGGCATCGCCGATGGCGACGTGGCAGGCGGCGTCAAGGGGTTCGACCCGATCGCCAACAGTCAGCTTGACCAGATCGAGATCGAGCGCGGCGAGAAAGACCCGCTCTACAAGCTCAAGCTGAAATACAACCCCGCCGCCGAGGGCGAGGAAAAGCGCCGCGGGCCGCGCTACACGCCCTTGTCCAAGCGGCAGGACCGCCCTGCCTCGATCCTGTGGCTGGTCAAGTTTCACCCCGAACTGGCTGACGCGCAGATTCGCCGTCTGGTCGGCACGACAAATTCGACGATTCAGGCGATCCGCGAGCGGACACATTGGAACATCGCCAGCCTGCAACCCATCGACCCGGTGGCGCTGGGCCTGTGCCGCCAGTCCGAACTGGACAAGGAAGTGCAGAAAGCCGCCGCAAAACGCGCGACCGAAGGCGTTGTGATGAGCGATGACGAGCGCCGCAAGCTGGTCTCGACCGAGCAGTCGCTGGAAATGGATGCCGAACCCAAGATGCCCACCAATATCGCCGGGCTGGAGAATTTCACGCTCAGCGACCTGAATTCCGGTGGCGAAGACACGGCCAAGGCTGCGGATTACAGCGATGCCGAAAGCTTCTTCAACCTGCCCGATGACGACGAGGATGAGGACGAGGACGACGGCAAAAGCCGCGATCCGCGCGACCGCTGATTGCAGCGGCTTTTCTCGGGCGCGAAACTCGGCTAGGTCGCAGGTTACGGTCGTATTCGGGGAAGAGACATGAAATTCACGCTGTCCTGGCTCAAGGATCATCTGGAAACCGAGGCAAGCCTTGCCGAGATTACCGAGGCGCTGACTGATCTGGGTCTTGAGGTCGAAGAGGTCATCGACCCTGCTGACAGTCTTGGCATGTTCCGCATCGCGCGCGTGATCGAGGCGGTGCAGCATCCTGATGCCGACCGCCTGCGTCTGTGCCGCGTCGAGACATGGCCGCAAGGCCAGAAAGGTCCGTCCGAGGAAGTTCAGGTTGTCTGTGGCGCGCCCAATGCGCGCACCGGGTTGATCGGCGTGTTTGCACCGGTCGGCACGCATGTTCCGGGCACCGGGGTCGATCTGAAACCCGGTGTGATCCGGGGACAGGCCAGCAACGGGATGCTGTGCTCGGAACGTGAATTGATGCTGTCGGATGACCATGACGGCATCATCGACTTGCCAGCAGATGCACCTCTTGGGGTGCGCTATATCGATTACGCCGGGATGAATGATCCGGTGATCGACATTGCCATCACGCCCAACCGCCCCGACGCGCTGGGCGTACGCGGTATCGCCCGCGATCTGGCCGCGCGGGGCCTTGGCGTGCTGAAACCGCTGGTGATCGAACCTGTAGCGGGCAGCTATGACAGCCCGGTCAGCGTGACGATCGCACCTGAGCTGAAGGACAGAGGCTGCCCGCTGTTTGCGGGCCGGGTGATCCGGGGGGTCACCAACGGTGCGTCGCCAGACTGGCTGCAAAAGCGGCTGCGCGCCATCGGGCTGCGGCCCATCTCGGCGCTGGTCGATATCACGAATTTCTTCACCTTCGACCTGAACCGCCCGCTGCATGTGTTTGATGCGGACAAGGTGTCCGGCGGCCTGCGTATCCATCCGGCACAAGGGGGCGAGGAATTGCTGGCGCTGGATGGCAAGACCTACACCGTATCGGCGGGCCAGATGCTGATTTCCGACGATACCGGCCCCGAGAGTCTGGCCGGGATCATGGGCGGCGAACATTCGGGCTGCACGGAAGAAACCGTGAATGTCTTTGTCGAATCCGCCTATTGGGACCCGATCACCATTGCCGCCACGGGGCGCGCACTCAAGGTCAACTCGGACGCGCGCTACCGGTTTGAGCGGGGCGTTGATCCGGCCTTTACGCTGGACGGGCTGGAACTGGCCACGCGCATGGTGCTGGACCTTTGCGGCGGCGAGGTGTCGCATGTTGTCCATGACGGTGCCATTCCCGACACCACCCGCAGCTACCGTTTTGACCCTGCGCGTGTCGGCTCGCTTGTCGGCATGGAGATCGCCGAGCAGGTGCAACGCGACACGCTTGCGGCGCTGGGCTTTCGTCTGGAGGGCGATCAGGCATTTCCCCCATCATGGCGGCCGGATATTCTGGGTTCTGCCGATCTGGTCGAGGAAATCGCGCGCATTGCATCGCTGACCAGACTGCAGGCGCAACCGCTGCCGCGTATGCAAACCGGCGTGCCGCGCCCGATCCTGACCCCGCTGCAAACGCGCGAGCGTGCCGCGCGCCGGATGCTTGCGGGGCTGGGCTATAATGAATGCGTGACCTACAGCTTTATCGATCAGCCCGCCGCCGAGGCTTTTGGCGGCGGGTCCGAGGCAGTTCGGCTGGAAAACCCCATCTCATCCGAGATGACGCATATGCGCCCTGACCTGCTGCCGGGGCTGATGCAGGCCGCCGCCCGCAATCAGGCGCGCGGTGTGACCGATTGCGCCCTGTTCGAGGTTGGACCCGCCTTTTCAGGCGGCGAACCGGGCGAGCAGCATGTGCAGGCCGCTGGCCTGCTGGTCGGGGCCACAGGCCCGCGCGACCCGCATGGCGCGCGGCGCATGGTGGACCTGTTCGACGCCAAGACCGATGCCGAGGCGGTCCTGTCCGCCATCGGTGCCCCCGCGAAGATGCAGATTCACCGCAATTTGCCCGGCTGGTTCCATCCGGGGCGGGCCGGGGTCCTGTCGCTTGGGCCAAAGCTGGCGCTGGCTGTCTATGGCGAGGTGCATCCAAGACTGCTCAAGGCGTTTGACCTGAAAGGGCCAGTCACGGCCTTTACCGTCTATCTGGAAAACCCGCCCCAGCCCAAGACGCGCAAGACCACGCGCCCGTCGTTGGTGGTCAGCCCCTTGCAGGCGGTCGAGCGTGATTTCGCCTTTGTCATCGGGCAGGAGGTCGAGGCGATTGCCGCCGTGAACGCGGCGCTTGGTGCAGACAAGACGCTGATTGATGCGGTGCAGGTCTTTGACGAATTCACCGGCCCCAAGGCCGAAGCGCAATTTGGCCCTGGCCTGAAATCGCTGGCGATCTCGGTGCGGTTGCAACCGTCCGGCAAGACATTGACCGAGGACGAGATCGAGGGCGTCAGTCGCAAGATCATCGAGAAAGTCACCAAGGCCACAGGCGGGCAATTGCGCGGCTAGAAGCTGCGGCTTTTCGCGCGGGACCTATCGACTCTGCGCAGGGCGTGCTAGATTTCGCCCTGTGACCCCTTGACGAAAGGCCAAAGCGATGCCCGATCAAGCCTCTGCCCTGCTGGATGCTGCGCTGATCCATGTGCCATTTGACGGCTGGAGTGACGACGCCCTGCGCGCCGCTGCCGCGGACACAGGCACCGATCTGGCGACCGCCCGCGCCCTGTTTCCGCGCGGCGGTGTTGATCTGGCGCTGGCGTTTCACCGGCGCGGCGATGCGCAGATGGTGGAGCGGCTGCAGACCGAAGACCTCAGCCACCTGCGCTTTCGCGACCGGATCGCGGCAGCAATCCGCTACCGGATCGAGGCCGCAGAGGACCGCGAACTGGTCCGGCGCGGCACCACGCTTTTTACCCTGCCCCCCTACGCGGCGGATGGAGTCAAAGCGATCTGGGGCACTGCCGACCAGATATGGACGGCCCTTGGCGACACATCGACCGACCACAACTGGTACACCAAACGCGCAACATTGTCGGGCGTGTATTCGGCAACCGTGCTGTACTGGCTGGGCGATGACAGCCCGAATTCAGTCGCGACATGGTCCTTTCTGGACCGGCGCATTGACGGGGTGATGCAGTTCGAGCGGGTCAAGGGCGCGGTGCAGAAGAACCCGCTGGGGCGGGCGCTGATGGCCGGACCCAATGCGATCCTGTCCTGTATCAAGGCCCCTGCGCGCACCGCTCCCGGTGACTTGCCCGGCTACATGCCCCCTACCCCCGCCCGAGAGGGTTGACGCGACCGGATTTGCGCCGCAGGTTGCGCCCCAATCAGCAGGGGGGCACAACATGGCAGTCGGCAAGGATATCCTGACCTGGTACGAGGGGCAGTGGCACCGGGGCAACGCCCCGATCATCGGTGCGGCGGACCATGCGGCGTGGCTGGGATCGCAGGTCTTCGATGGCGCGCGCCAGTTCGAGGGGGTGCGCCCGGATCTGGACCTGCACTCGGCCCGCATCATCCGTTCGGCCCAGGCGATGGGCATGGTGCCCCCGGTCGACGCCCAGACAGTGCAGGGCCTGATGGAAGAAGGCTGCGCCATGCTGCCTGCCGATGCGGCACTTTATCTGCGGCCCATGATGTGGGCGCGCGAGTCGACGCCCGGCATCATCGACATCGACCCCGACAGCACAGGGTTTGCCATCTGCATCGAAACCCTGCCCATGCCCGAACCGGGCACGTTTTCGCTGACTGTCTCGCCCTATTGCCGCCCGCGCCCAGATATGGCCCTGACCGAGGCCAAGGCCGCATCGCTCTATGCCAATAACGGACGGATCATGGCCGACGCGCGGGCGCGCGGGTTTTCCAATGCACTGTCGCTGGATATCGAGGGCCATGTGGCCGAAACGGCCTCGACCAATGTGTTCATGGTCCGCGATGGTGTCGTGTTCACACCCGTACCGAACGGCATGTTCCTTGCGGGCCTGACGCGGGCGCGTGTGATCGCGCTGTTGCGTGCCGATGGGGTAGACGTGATTGAGACTTCGCTGACGCTGGCGGATTTCGACAGCGCGGACGAAATCTTTGTGACCGGCAACATCGCCAAGGTGATGCCGGTTGCCCGCTATCAGGACAGGCAGTTTGGCCCGCCAAGACTGGGCGCACGCGCGCGCGAACTCTATTGGGATTTCGCCTTGTCGGCCTAGCTGCGTCCCTCTAGCCTGTCGCCTGACCTGACCGGTGGATTTGAGTATTTGGGGCAAGATGAAACAAGGGGCTGAGATGGACCTGCCACATGTGATGCGCGCAATCGAGATTTCGGAACCGGGCGGGCCGGAGGTGTTGAAACTGGCCGAGCGGCCCGTGCCGGTGCCCGGTCCGGGCAAGGTCGTGATCCGCATGGCCTATGCCGGGGTGAACCGGCCCGATGTGCTGCAACGCTCGGGCGCGTATGAACCACCACCGGGGGCCAGCGATCTGCCGGGGCTGGAAGGGGCCGGGACCATTGCCGCGACAGGGGCAGGCGTGACCCGCTGGAAGGTGGGCGACAAGGTCTGCGCGCTGTTTCCCGGCGGGGCCTATGCCGAGCATGCCCTGACCGATGCCGAGCATGTCTTGCCAGTGCCGGACGGGATGGGACTGCGCGAAGCGGCCTGCCTGCCGGAAACATATTTCACGGTCTGGTCCAATGTGTTCACGCGCGGCGGATTGCAGGCAGGCGAGCGGTTTCTGGTTCATGGCGGGTCCTCCGGGATTGGCACGACGGCGATCCAGCTTGCACATGCGTTTGGGGCGCGGGTGTTTGCGACTGCCGGATCGGCGGGCAAATGCGCCGCTTGCGCGCGGCTTGGGGCCGAACGCGCGATCAACTACCGCGACGAGGATTTCGTCAAGGTGTTGCAGGGGGAGGGCGGCGCGAACCTGATCCTCGACATGGTGGGCGGGCCGTATCTTCCGCGCAACCTGCGCGCGCTGGCCGATGACGGACGCCTGGTGCAGATTGCTTTCCTGCAAGGGCCGAAGGTCGAAGTCAATTTCGCACCGCTGATGGTGCGGCGGCTGACCATCACCGGCTCGACCCTGCGTCCGCAATCGGATGCGGCAAAAGCCGCCATCGCGCGTGATCTGGAGCGCGCAGTCTGGCCCTTGCTGGCGGCAGGACGCCTTGCGCCCGTGATGGACAGCGAATTCCCGATGGCAGAGGCCGCGCAGGCGCATACCCGCATGGAAAGTTCTGAGCATATCGGCAAGATTGTTCTGAAGATCGCGGATTGAGCCGCGCTTCAGGGCCAATTTTCAGCATGCGCGCCAGATTTGATCAAACTTTTGGCGGGTGTTTGCGAAACAGGCTTGCCAAGGGCCATGTGTTTCATGTGGAATACCGGTCATAAACCGAGGCCGGGTCCGACCATGGTCGCCCGGCCCACCAACAGGGAGATATGTATCATGCAAACCCGATCGCTTTTGGGGGCTGTCGCAGCCCTTGGCCTTGGTTCCGCTGGCATGGCAAATGCGGATACGGTCAATGTGTTCAACTGGTCCGATTATATCACCGATGAGGTGCTGGAGCGCTTTACAGCCGAAACCGGGATCAGCGTGAATTATGACGTTTATGACAGCAACGACACGCTCGAAGCTCGTTTGCTCGCGGGGTCTTCGGGGTTTGATGTGGTGGTGCCGACCGGTACTTTCCTTCAGCGCCAGATTGGTGCCGGAGTGTATCAGCCCTTGAACCGCGATCTGCTGCCCAATCTTGCCGGTATGGATGCCGAACTGATGGCGGCAGCCGCAGCGCATGATCCGGACAATGAACATGCTGCAATCTACATGTGGGGCACCACGGGCATTGGCTATAACATCGACAAGGTCGCCGAGCGACTGGGCGAGGATTTCGAGGTTGATACCTGGTCGATGATCTTTGACCCGGAGATTGCCGGGCAACTGGCTGATTGCGGTATCTCTTGGCTCGATTCGCCCACCGACATGTTCCCGGCTGCCTTTGCCTATATGGGGATCGATCCGCAATCGACCGATGCTGCCGATTTCGAGGCCGCAGCCGAGATGATGGCAGGCGTCCGTGACACGGTCCGTTACTTCCACTCGTCGCAATATATCAGTGACCTCGCCAATGGCGAAACCTGCGTGGCCGTCGGCTGGTCGGGCGATGTGCTGCAAGCCGCCGAGCGCGCTGATGAGGCGGGCAATGACGTCAATGTCTGGTATGCCATCCCGCGCGAAGGGGCGATGCAGTGGTTCGACATGATGGGCATTCCTGCCGATGCGCCCAACCCGGAGGCGGCGCATGCCTTCATCAATTTCATCCTGGAACCCGAGATCACGGCCATGATCACCAATTATGTCTGGTTCCCGAATGCCAATGCGGCCTCTTGGCCGCTGGTCGATGAAGAGATTTTCACCGATCCCGCGATCTTTCCGACCGAAGAGGTCAGCGAGACCCTGTTTACCGGTGTCAGCTATGACAGCCGGACCGACCGCACCGTGACGCGTCTCTGGACCCGCGTGCGTACCGGGCAATGACGCCCTTGCCCCTGCCCGTATCCGGGCGGGGGCTTCATGGTCACAGGGGGTGAGGATGGACGGACCTGCAATCGCCGCTGACACAAAACCCTGGCGCGAGCCGGGCGCGCGGCCCTTTATCTCGGTGCGCGGGGTGGTCAAGCGATTTGGCGATTTCACGGCGGTCTCGGATGTCGATCTGGACATCTACAAGGGCGAGTTGTTTTGCCTGCTGGGCGAATCGGGCTGCGGAAAATCGACACTGCTGCGGATGCTCGCAGGGTTTGAACAGCCGACCTCTGGCACCATCACCATTGATGGCGAGGATATGGCGCGCGTCCCCCCCGACCGTCGCCCCACCAACATGATGTTCCAGTCCTACGCACTTTTCCCGCATATGAGCGTGGAAAAGAATGTGGCTTATGGCCTGCTGCGTGAAGGGCTTGGGCGTGCTGATGCCTATGCGCGGGCGGGCGAGATGCTGCGCATGGTCAAGCTGGAGAAACTGGCCCGGCGCAAGCCCGACCAGTTATCCGGCGGCCAGCGCCA
>SKRW01000200.1 GCA_007118295.1 Paracoccaceae bacterium
CTGACCCCCAGATTCGTAGTCTGGTGCTCTATCCAGCTGAGCTACGGGCGCGTCGGAGGCGACATATCGCCCCTGCCCGACCAATGCAAGGGGGGCGGTGCTGTAATTCGCGATTTGGACTGAAAAGCCGGGACTCAGGTCGCGCCGGGTAACCAGATGCGAAACTCGGTGCCCTCGGTATCGCTACGGATCAGTTCCAGCCGCCCGCCATGGCCGCGGACCAGTTCAGCGGCAATCGCAAGTCCCAACCCCACGCCGCCCTTGCGGGCACCGCCCTGAAACGCCTCGAACAGGTGCTCGCGCGCCTTGGGTGGCAGGCCGGGGCCAGTATCGCCAATACGGATCGCAACCCCCTGAGTGCCGTCATGCACGGCGGGTTTGGCCAGTATCTCGATCACGCCGGGCTGTTTTGTGGCTTCGATGGCCTGACGGGCATTGCGCACAAGATTGGCGAGAACGCGGAAAATCTGTTCGGCATCGGCGCGCAGCATCAGGCCGGGCGGGATGTCGGTCAGAAAGGTGATGTCCGAGGGTTCGGACAATGCCAGCTTTTCGTTTTCGATGACATCCTCGACCAGAGCGGCGACGTGCATCGGCGCGAGCTTGGGGGGCGGGTCTTCGGCCTTGCCAAAGGTCAGGGTCGATTCGCACAGGTTGATGGCCCGCGCAAGCGAGCCTACCAGTTTGGGGGCCGCGCGCTGCACGCTGGGGTCCTTGCTCATCTCCATCCGGTCGGCCAGCATCGAGGCCGTGGTCAGCATGTTGCGCAGATCATGGCTGATCCGCGCGACTGACCCGCCAAGCTGTGCCAGACGGTCTTTCTGGCGCAACAACCCCGTCAGATCGGTTTGCATCTTGTGCAGCGCCTCTTCGGCAGCACGCAACTCGCGGATTCCAGAGCGCGGAGTGATGATGCGATTGGCGTCCTCCGGGGCGTCGGCATAATCCGCCATCGAACGGATGACACGCCGCATGGGCGCCACCACAAAGGTCTGGATCGAGAAATAGAGCAGCAGCGCCGTAAAGCCTGAAATCACCAGTGACAGCAGCAGGATGCGCTTGCCATATTCCCACAACTCCGCCTGCAGGTTTTCGGTATCCAGCGTTATTTCGATCAGCAGCCCTGCCTGTCGCACCGGATCGCCGATCACCCGTATGATGCGTGGCTCGGGGCGGCGCATTTCATCCAGCGCATCCCGCATCAGGGTAAAGGCATTTGCATTGCGAAGGTCATAGGTCGCATCGATGGGCGCAGGAATGGGCGAGGACAGCACCAGTTCACGCACGGCATCGCGGCGTAGCACCACGTTGAACACACCTGCGTTTTCCAGCAGTTCCCCCGCTAGTTCGCCTGCGATAGAGCCATCAGAGGCCAGAAGCGCCAGCGATGCGATCTGTGCGCGCTCCAGCCGCGCGAGCAGATAGTCTTCGCGAAAACGCGAAACGGCTGGCACGAAGATGAGCACTTCGGCCAGCAAGACAAATATGACGACAAGCCACAGAAACCGCGATGACAAACTGTTTGAGAACATGCCCCTGACCTAGCTTGCGCAGGTCAGGGCAACCAGCGCTGCACTGCCCGAACCAAACGCTTCACATTAATGTTATCAAAGAGTTTGGGTGAGAAATAGGCCCCTGCTGCACGTTTGTCTATTTCCGATAACGTCGGATAGGGCAGAACGGTTCCAGAAATCGCCGAAAGTTTCAACCGGCTGCTGATCGCCAGCGCAAACGGAGCGATGAGTTCGCCAGCCTGTGCGCCAACAATGGTCACCCCGACCGGGCGACCGCCCGCGACCATCAGCTTGATGAACCCGTCAATGTGCCCTTCGGCCTGCGCACGGTCGATCTGGTCGAAACCGACCATGTGCACACTCAACTGTGCGCCAAGTTTCTTGCGCGCGGCGGCCTCGGTCAGGCCAATCTGCGCCAGTTCGGGGTCGGTATAGGTCACATGCGGAATATGGTCGTGACGCGCTTTCGCAGGCAGCCCGAACAGCGCCGAGCGGATCACGATCCCCGCGTGATACCCGGCCAGATGGGTGAATTGCCCGTGCCCTGCAACATCGCCAATGGCGTAGATGCGCCGGTTCGAACTGCGAAGCCCTGCATCGACCTTGATGGCGGCGCGGTCATGTTTCACGCCTGCGCGGTCCAGATCCAGCTTGTCCAGATTGGGCACTCGCCCCACGGCCAGCAACAAATGCGTGCCTGCAAAGATTGTCCCGCCCTTGACCTGAACCTCGATAGCCCCGGCCCGCCCGGACACCTGTTCGACCTGCACGCCCTCGACAATCTCTATCCCCTCGGCGCGCAGTTGTGCTGTGACAATGGCGGCGGCTTCCGGGTCATCGCGCCCCAACGCGCGCGCGCCCTCTATCACGGTGACCCGTGCGCCCAGACGCCGATGCGCCTGCGCCATCTCCAGCCCGATAGGGCCGCCACCGATGATCAGCAGGTGGCCGGGGCATTCGGTCTGTTCGAACAGGGTTTCGTTGGTCAGGTACGGGACCGAGTCCAGCCCCGGAATCGGCGGTATCATGGCGCGCGAACCAGTCGCGATGACATAGCGGCGCGCGCGGATATGCTGGCCATTGACCTCGACCTTGCCAGGGCCGGTAAAGCGTGCGTAGCCCTGAATGACATTCACACCCAACCCGGTGAAGCGTTCGACCGAATCATGCGGTGCAATCGTGGCGATGGTCGCGTGGACATGAGCCATCGCGGCTGCAAAGTCCCCTGTCTCGCCGCGCGCCTTGGCGATCTTGCCCTGCGCCAGCAGCGCCTTTGAGGGCACGCAGCCATAGTTCAGGCAATCGCCGCCCATCTTGTGCCCTTCGATCAGCACCACACGCGCGCCCATCTGCACTGCCCCCGCCGCGACCGACAACCCGCCAGATCCGCCACCGATGACGCAAATATCCGTTGTGATGGTGCTCATGCGGTGCCTTTCCGGTTGCGATAGGTCTTGATCAGGACAGGTAACAGCGACAGCACCGCCAGCCCCAGCAGCGGCCCCAGAATGTGCGGCTCGAAGATGATGCCCAGATCCGGGGTTTCGTCGCGGGCGAACACTTCGCCCAGACCCGCGCCCACCCATGTGTAGATGAACCCACCCGGCAGGATGCCAAAAAACGTGGTTGCCGCAAAGACAGAGGTGCGCACGCCGATCAGCGCCGGGATGATGTTCATGACGAAGAACGGCAGCACCGGCATCAGCCGCAGCGAAAACAGGACCGGTATCTCGTTCTCGCGGATGGCGGTTGTGATCTGCTTGATCCGTCCTTCACCCGCGTCGATCCTTGCAGCCATCGCCCGGCCAAACCCGGCCCGAACCGCCCAGAAAATCAGAACGGCCCCGGTGGTCGCCCCGATGACATTGAACAATGCCCCCGGTATCAGGCCAAACAGGAACCCGCCGGTCAGTGTGGCCGCGGTGGCACCGGGAAGGGAAAAGGCGACGATGGCAATATAGGCTACAACAAAGGCCGTTGCCGTCAGCAGGTAATGGGTGTCGCGAAAGGCCAGAAGGGCGGCGCGATTGTCGCGCAGCGCCTCAAACGAGAGGTATTCGCGCAAGGTCACGGCCCCGATAACCGCCACCACTGCGATCACGATCAGGGGCAGGCGCTGGCGCCAGTTGCGTCGGGGCGGAAAGGGCGTCGTCATGAGTTCGGAGTCCTGTATGTCTGTGCGTCCCTTGTGTATACGTTCGGGACGCGCGATCTGTTTCCAGCCAGCGCCCGCTTATCACGCGGGCTTGATCAGCGCGACCCGATGCGTGCGCTTGCCCCCCTATCACGCGGCACGGTGCTTATATGGGGCGGTTTCGGGGATTTGCGAATTGACTTGCGCGGGCGGGGCAGGTAAGCGGCGGGCTTGAACAGGTTTGGGCAGCCGAATCCGGTAGGGTTGCGGTTGCCTTGAATGAAGGAACGGAGCGATGAAACGCACCTATCAGCCCAGCAATCTGGTCCGCAAACGCCGCCACGGCTTTCGCGCCCGCATGGCCACCAAGGCCGGTCGCAAGATCCTGAATGCGCGTCGCCGCATGGGCCGCAAGAAGCTGTCGGCCTGAGGTTACTTGCCTGCGCGTTTGCGCCGGGCAGGAAGGCATGACCATGACGCCGCCGATGGCAGATGTGGCAAGGCAAAGCGCCGCGGCCACTGACGCCCCGGCGGTTTTCGCTTGTCCAAAGATCACGACGCTGACCCGGCGCGCGGATTTTCTGCGCGCTGCCAAGGCGCAGCGCAAGCCCGGCCCCGCCTTCTTGTTGCAGGCCCGTCGCCGGTCTGCTGACGAGGGCACACACGGACTGCGCGTGGGCTTTACCTGCTCGAAGAAGGTCGGCAATGCGGTGACACGCAACCGCGCCAAGCGCCGCTTGCGCGAGATCGCGCGCAAGGTGCTGCCCGCGTATGGACGCGACGGATGGGATTATGTGCTGGTCGGGCGGCCCGGTGCGACGGTCAGCCATGATTTCGCGGCCATGTGCGCGGATCTGACCCGCGCCCTGCACCAGTTGCACGGGAACGCCCGATGACGCCGCTGGCATGGGTCATATCCTTGCCGGTGCGGTTCTATCGTGTGGTGTTCAGCCCCTGGGTGGGGCATGGTTGCCGCTTTCAGCCCACCTGTTCCGCCTATGCAATGGAAGCACTGGCGCGTCACGGCGGGATCAAGGGCACATGGCTGACGATTCGCCGCATCGGGCGCTGTCATCCGTTGGGCAGTTCCGGCTATGATCCGGTGCCGGGGGCCGACCCGGCGCATGATGCCTGCAAACACGGGAAGGGATAGACCATGCTGGATGACGCCGACCTGCCCGCGATCCTGCAAAATGCCCCCGATTCGACTGAATTTCGCAAGCTGCGCAAGCGCATCATCCGCGAGACCCGCGCGGCGATTGACCAGTATGGCATGGTGGAACCCGGTGCGCGCTGGCTTGTCTGCCTGTCGGGCGGCAAGGACAGCTACACATTGCTGGCCGCGCTGATAGAGTTGAAATGGCGCGGGCTGCTGCCGGTCGAGTTGCTGGCCTGCAATCTGGATCAGGGCCAACCGGGCTTTCCGGCGACGGTCCTGCCCGAGTTTCTGACGAACATGCAGGTGCCCCACCGGATCGAGTATCAGGACACCTATTCCATCGTCATGGACAAGGTGCCGCAGGGGCGCACCTATTGCGCGCTGTGCTCGCGCCTACGGCGCGGCAACCTGTATCGCATCGCGCGCGAGGAAGGGTGCAGCGCCGTGGTGCTGGGCCATCACCGCGATGACCTGCTGGAGACGTTCTTCATGAACCTGTTTCACGGCGGCAGGTTGGCGACGATGCCACCCAAGCTGGTGAATGAGGAGGGGGATCTGTTCGTCTATCGCCCGCTTGCCTTTGTCGCCGAAGAAGATTGCGCGCGCTTCGCCCGAGCGATGGACTATCCGATCATTCCGTGTGATCTGTGCGGTTCGCAGGATGGATTGCAGCGCATGCAGGTCAAGGCGCTGCTGAACGATTGGGAAAAGCGCAGCCCCGGACGACGCAATGTCATGTTCCGCGCGCTGATGAATGCGCGCCCCTCGCATCTGCCGGACCCGGCCTTGTTCGACTTTCTGGGCCTTGCGACCCAAAGCCCGGTAACCGCACCCGACCAGAAGTGATGCCTCAAGCGCGTCGATTCAGGGGAAAACCGCTTGACCTTTGGGCGGGGCTTCTGTTGAACCGGGCGCGATACGGTACGTGACAGGGATGATGCCTCCACATGGATGATCAGAACAGAAATCTGCTGCTGGCCTTTGCCCTGAGCCTCTTGGTGCTTGTGGGCTGGATGTGGATGTTTCCGCCACCCGAACCCACCCCGAGCGACGTGGCAGATGTGACCGAACTGCCTGTCGCGGGCGAGAGCGGGGCGCAATCCATGGCCGAGGCCGAGGTTGCCAGCACCGAAGAACTGCCACGCATCGACATCGACACACCGCGCCTGAGCGGGACAATCAACCTGCTGGGGGGGCGCATCGACGATCTTTCGATGCGGGATTACAAGCAGACCACTGATCCGGGCTCGGATGTCGTGCATCTGCTGAACCCCGAGGGGACGCGCAACGCCTTCTACGCGCTGCATGGCTGGCGACCGGGTCGTGACATGGACTGGGACGATGTGCCCGGTGCCAACACGCCTTGGGAACTGCTTGATGGCACAGCGCTGGGTATGGGGCGGCCAGTGACGCTGGGCTGGACCAATGCCGCGGGTCTGCGCTTCACCCAGCGATTCGAGATCGATGACAACTTCATGATCACGGTCACACAGGGTGTCGAGAACACTGGCGACGCAACCGCGCGCATGGCCCCCTATGGCTTGATTTCGCGCCATGGCGAACCGGATGATCTGGAGAATTTCTTTATCAGCCACGAAGGTTTCGTTCTGGTGGCCGATGGTCGCCTGTCCGAGGACAAGTACAAGGCGGTCCGCGACTTCCGGGTCCATGAGCGCGAAAATACCAATGCCCGCGTGACGGAAGTGGCCGAAAACGGCTGGCTGGCAATCGCGGACAAATACTGGATGGCCGCCATCGTGCCCCTGCCGGGACAGGAATTCAGCGCGGTGCAGCGCCACATTCCGTCGCGTGATGTCTATCAGGCCCGTGCCGATCTGCCGACTGTGGTTGTCGGGCCGGGCGAGCGCGAGGAAGTCACCACCATGGTCTTTGCGGGCGCCAAGGAATGGTCCGTCCTGCGCGCCTATGAGCGCGATCTGGGGATTGACCGGTTTCTGGATGCCATCGACTGGGGCTGGTTCTTTTTCCTGACCAAGCCCATCTTCGCGACGCTCTATTTCATCGAGGGCCTGATCGGCAATATGGGCTGGTCGATCATCACCCTGACCCTGCTGATCAAGGCGATTCTGCTGCCGTTGGCTTGGAAATCCTATGTCTCCATGGCCAAGATGAAGGAACTTCAGCCTGAAATGCTGGCGTTGAAAGAGCGCGTGGGCGATGACAAGCAAAAGATGCAGCAAGAGATGATGAAGCTGTACAAGGAGAAGAAGGTGAACCCGGCTGCGGGCTGCCTGCCGATCCTGTTGCAGATCCCGATCTTCTTTTCGCTCTACAAGGTGATCTTCGTTACCATCGACCTGCGCCATGCCGAATGGTTCGGGGTGTTCAATGACCTTTCGGCCCCTGATCCGACCTCGATCATGAACCTGTTCGGGTTGCTGCCCTATGCCGCACCGCATCCGGACAGCTTCCTGTCGCTTATCTTCATCGGTATCCTGCCGATCCTGCTGGGCGTGTCGATGTTCTTCCAGATGAAGCTGAACCCGACCCCGACGGAACCAATCCAACAAGCCGTCATGACCTGGATGCCGTGGATTTTCATGTTCATGCTGGGCTGGTTTGCCTCGGGTCTGGTGCTGTACTGGATTGCGAACAACGTGATCACCTTTGCGCAGCAATATACGATCATGGCGATGAACGGGTCGCGACCTGACCTGTTGGGCAATATCGGCATCAAGAAGAATAAGAAGGATTAGCGCCGTGGGGTGGCGGCTGGCGCATATCTTCCGCCATCCCATCAAGGCACATGGGCGCGAGGCACTGACTCAGGTCGCGCTGGAGGAAGGGCGCTGTCTGCCCTTTGACCGGCACTGGGCCGTCGCGCATGAGGCCGCCCATCTGATGCCCGGCTGGAATGCCTGCATGAACTTCACGCGCGGTGCCAAGACCCCCGCGCTGCAAGCCATCATGGCCCGGTTTGACGCTGACGCTCAGGAAATCACCCTGACGCACCCGCTGTGCGATGCGCTGACCTTCGCCCCCGACACCGCGCAGGGACAGGCCGATTTCCTGAACTGGGTTGCGCCGCTGATGGCAGGTGGACGGGCACAGCCCGTGCGACTGGTCAGCGCCGGGCGCGGCATGACAGATTCCGCGTTCGAGAGCGTGTCCATCCTTAACGCGGCGTCGAATCGTGCGCTGGGCCAGCGACTGGGGCTGGATCTGGGCATGGACCGCTGGCGTGGTAATCTGTGGCTGGACGGGCTTGCCCCGTGGGAGGAATTTGACCTGATGGACCGCGAATTGCAGATTGGTGCCGCGCGTCTGCGGGTCGTGGAACGCATCGGGCGTTGCCGCGCCACGATGGTCGATTGCGCGACAGGCCGAATCGATGTCGATACGCTGAGCGCACTTGAGGAAGGCTACGATCACACTGATTTCGGGGTTTATGCTGTCGTCACGCAGGGCGGCGATATCCGGCAGGGCGATCCGGCGGAGTTGTTGTCATGACCTCGATGCCATTCCCCGAAGCCCCCATACCAGATACGTTTGCCGAGGAAGCCGGTCGAAAGCTGCTGACCGGTCAGGTCGAGTTTCTGAAGGGTGTCGTCGCGATGGACGGCATGCCCCCCGCCGACCGGCTGGAAGTCTGTTTCGCGGGCCGCTCGAATGTGGGCAAATCCAGCCTGATCAACGCTCTGACGGGCCGCAAGGCCATTGCGCGCACCTCGAACACACCGGGGCGCACGCAAGAGATCAACTACTTCACTGTGGGCGAAAGCCATTATCTGGTCGATCTGCCGGGCTATGGTTTCGCAAAGGCGCCCGTGCCCGTGGTCGAGAAATGGCAGCGCCTGCTGAAAGCCTATCTGTCGGGCCGGGCCACCCTGCGCCGTGCCTTCGTGCTGGTCGACATGCGCCACGGCGTCAAGGATGTGGACCATGAGATCATGAAACTTCTCGACCAGTCGGCGGTGACCTTTCAGGTCGTGCTGACCAAGGCCGACAAGATGGGCGCGGCTGAACAGACGCGCACGCTGTCACAGGTGCGCGCGGCATTGACCAAGCATCCGGCGGCCTACCCCGAGATTGTCGTGACCTCATCCGACAAGGGGACCGGCATCCCCACTTTGCGCGCCATCATTGCCGGTTTGACCTGAAATGAAGAAGCAACGCCCCATGACACAGGACTGGTTTTCCACGGCCCGGACACTGTCCGAAGCACTTCCCTACCTGCAACGCTATGCCGGTGCGATTGTCGTCATCAAATTCGGCGGCCATGCCATGGGCGA
>SKRW01000058.1 GCA_007118295.1 Paracoccaceae bacterium
GGGATCATCGACATCACGGGCGATCAGGTCAGCACGCCCCCCGGCGAAGAGGACGTTCTGAGCTTCTACGCGGCTTCGACCCTGCAGCGGTGTGATTCGCAGGACGGGATAGCGCCAGAGGCACGATTGATCCTTGATCGCCCCGAAGGCGACAAAATGTAACGACATAAAATTACAAAAATCTATCTTTATGGGTTGCATTATTGCGCGACCGATTTTATCCATGCTGCAAGTGCCGCATGAACTTCTGCGCTGCAGCATTGCTCGCGCGGCATGACAGTTCCAGTAAGGAGGCTCACATGGCTTTGGACACGCAAGACGGCATCGCACCCTACGACGCCCCCGAGAAAGACCTGTATGAAATCGGCGAAATGCCTCCTCTGGGGTATGTCCCCAAGCAGATGTATGCTTGGGCCATCCGGCGTGAGCGCCACGGCGAGCCCGACACCGCGATGCAGATCGAGGTTGTCGATGTGCCCCGTCTCGACAGCCATGAGGTGCTGGTTCTGGTGATGGCGGCAGGCGTCAATTACAATGGCATCTGGGCCGGGCTTGGCCAGCCGATCTCGCCTTTTGACGTGCACAAGGCCCCCTTCCATATTGCCGGGTCGGACGCATCCGGCATTGTCTGGGCCGTGGGCGACAAGGTGAAGCGCTGGAAAATCGGCGACGAGGTCGTGATCCACTGCAATCAGGATGATGGCGATGACGAGCATTGCAATGGCGGCGACCCGATGTATTCGCCCAGCCAGCGTATCTGGGGCTATGAAACCCCCGATGGCAGCTTTGCGCAATTCACCAATGTGCAGGCCCAGCAGCTCATGCCGCGCCCCAAGCATCTGACATGGGAAGAATCGGCCTGCTATACGCTGACGCTGGCCACCGCCTATCGCATGCTCTTTGGCCATGAACCGCATGATCTGAAACCCGGCCAGAACGTGCTGGTCTGGGGCGCGTCGGGCGGTCTGGGGTCTTATGCGATCCAGCTTGCCAACACGGCGGGTGCTAATGCAATCGGCGTGATTTCGGATGAAAGCAAGCGTCAGTTCGTGCTGGATCAGGGCGCAAAGGGTGTCATCAATCGCAAGGAATTCAATTGCTGGGGCCAACTGCCCACAGTCAACACCCCCGAATACAATGCATGGCTGAAAGAAGCCCGCAAATTCGGCAAGGCCATCTGGGACATCACCGGCAAGGGCGTGAATGTCGACATGGTGTTCGAACACCCCGGCGAGGCGACCTTCCCGGTCTCGGCGCTGGTGTGCAAGAAGGGCGGCATGGTCGTGATCTGCGCAGGCACGAGCGGATTCAACTGCACCTTTGACGTCCGCTATATGTGGATGCATCAGAAACGCCTGCAAGGGTCGCATTTCGCACATCTGGCACAGGCCTCTGCTGCCAACAAGCTGATGTGCGAGCGCCGTCTTGACCCCTGCATGTCCGAGGTTTTCCCATGGGATGAAATCCCGGCGGCTCATATGATGATGTATCGCAACGAGCACAAACCCGGCAACATGGCCGTGCTGGTGCAGGCACCGCGCACCGGCTTGCGCACATTCGAGGATGCGCTGGACGCAGGCCGCCGCTAGGCCCTGAAGATATGATATCGATCAGGGGCCGCGCGCGTTTTTGCCGCGCGGCCTCTCCCTATGCGTGTATGTCAATGTTTTCGTAAGCCCCGTCAGGTTATGCTTGGCCCATCGCAGCAGGCATCGTCCGCTGCCCGGATGGAGCGTCAGGTGTGTCCTATCACTGGTTGATCGAATCGTTGGTCGAGTTGCGCGACTATGCGGCCGATAACGACCTGCCCGCCGTGGCCGAGCATCTGGATGATGCGTTACGCCTTGCCCATGCCGAAATCGCGTCACGGGACCCTGACGACAGCAAGAACACCCTGCCCGATACATGACCTTGTCAGACCGCAGGCGCATGCTTGGTGTTTTTGCCTGTCCCGGCACCGAATTGCGCTGCCACTCCGGATACGGATGCACTAGTCTGCCCTCATGACACTGCAGACCCTTCACTTTTCTGATGATCAGGCCGTCGCATGGGACGCCGTCGCCGCCTTGCTTGAACGCGCGGGCGTTGACCTGACCGAGGGCCATTGCCTGCCTGCCACCGGCGACGGTCAGGCCACGCGCGCCATCATGGGCAAGGCCGGGTCCGGCAAGACCATGCTGCTGGCCAAACTGACCGAAGCCTTGCGCGCCGCCGGGGTCGAGATCGTCTCGGGCGAGTATGAGGGCCGCCGCCGCCGCGAGCGACGCAGCCTCGCCGTGCTGGCCCCGACCAACAAGGCCGCATCGGTGCTGCGCACGCGCGGCGTGCCCGCGACCACGATTCACCGCATTCTCTATACGCCGGTCTATGACCCGGAATTCGAGCGCATCGCCGAATGGCTGACCGGCAATCTGCCCCGCCCCACGGTCGCGGGGCTGACGGACACGGCGCTTGACCGGGCGCATGCGTTCTATGAACAGGTCAAGTCGATCCCCGGTGCACTGGCCGCCGCCGGTCTGCGCGGGTCGGATTTCATCACCGGCTGGAAACGGCGCGATGACCCGCTTGATATCGGCTTTGTCGATGAAAGCTCGATGCTGGACGCGCGCCAGCTTGATGACCTGAAGGAACTGTTCTCGACGCTGGTGCTGTTTGGCGATCCGGCGCAACTGGCACCTGTGGGGCAGTCGGGGGAAATGGTGTTCGACAAACTGCCCGAACCCGCGCGCCTGACACTGTCGCGCATCCACCGGCAGGCGCAGGACAATCCGATCCTTGATCTGGCCCATGCGCTGGCCGATCCCGTGATGGACTTCGAGCAATTCGAGGGCATGGTCGCCGAGGCGGCCCGCCATGATGACCGCGTCATCCTGGCCGAGCGGGTGGACAGCGATCTGATGGCGCGCTCGCCGGTTCTGGTGTGGCGCAACGCCACCCGCCTGCGCCTGATCACGGCCTTTCGCAATGCCCATCAAGCCCCCGAAACCGCGCTTCTGCCGGGCGAACCGCTGATCTGCGACGGGTTGGAACTGCCCCTCAAGCACCGCAAGAAACGCATCGACCTGGAGGCGCGCGGGTTGATCAAGGGTGCGCAGGTGGTTTATCTGGGTCCCGGTCGCAAACCCGGCTTTTCGCGCCTGCACATCTTTGGCGCGGAAGAGCCGCAAATCTCTGTCGCGTCCATCATCAAGATAGAAATCGACCCCGAGGAAGAGCCCTTCATCCCCTATGCCGCGACGATGGGCGCAGCCTTTGTCCATGGTGCGGCCTGCACCATCCACAAGGCGCAGGGGTCGCAATGGTCGGATGTGCAGGTCTTTGCCCCCGATCTATACGCCGCTGCCCGGTCCGGGCGCAGCGAGGCGGGCATTCCCCTGTGGAAACGCCTTGCCTATGTTGCCATCACCCGCGCCGAACACCGACTGCACTGGATCATCCGCAATCGCCTTGGCCGCCCCCGCGCGCCCCTGACAACAGAGGATCTGGCCGCCGCACCTGCCCCGCTTTCACTGGGCGACAGCCCCTGATCAGATATTGTCTGCCGTCTGTGTTCAGATTTCCTGAGGGGGTGGCTTGTTTGCGCCATTGGTTCCAGCAACAATGGTGACAGGGCACCCCCCAAGAACCCGGCCAAAGACGGAACCCCGCTATCCACCAGAAAGGCCCCTATATGCGCTGTGTATTCGTCCAGTTCCGCTGCACGCCCGGCAAGACCTATGCCGTGGCCGAAGCCATCTACGACCGCGAGATCGTCTCGGAACTCTATTCCACATCAGGTGATTTCGACCTGATCGCCAAGATCTACATCCCCGAAGGCGAGGATGTCGGCCATTTCCTGAGTGACAAGCTGTTTGATATTCCGGGCATCAGCCGCACGCTGACCACGATGACCTTTCGCGCCTTCTGAGCGCGCGCAGGCGCGCCCCGCTCCGGGCGCGCCTGGCAGGATACGAGCGCTCAGTCCTCTGCGAGGGCAGGCTCGGGTGTCTGAGGCGTTGTACTTGGCGCGGTCCGGTTCGCAAGCCCGGCCAGATGCCCCATTGACGCCAGATGCGCATAGATCAGGCCCAGCATGTCATTGCGGAACAGCGCCGTCACCTCGGCATCGTCCAGCGCGCGCAACTTGTCGCGGTTTACGCGCTGGAACCCGGTCACGGTCAGCGTCTGCCCGTCGCTCAGGGTCGCATTGGCGATTGCAGGCTCCAGCAGCCCAAGCTCGGCCACGCGCTGACAAAAGGCGCGCGTCAGATTGTGCTGGGCCTGATAATCCGATGTGAATTGCAGCATCGTCTTGAGGTATTGGGTCCGCTCGCCCGTGCTGTCGAACAGGCGTTCGCCGCGCCCGTCGGAATTGACCCCCTCATAGCTTTCATCGATGCACAGGGTCAGGGTCTGCCCGTCCTTGCCTGTTTCGGCAAAGACAAAGGGGTAGCGCCGGAAAAACGCGGGGATATAGGTGCTGCGCCATGCGCCTTCGGGGGTGACGAACAGGTTTTCACCCGCCCGCAAGCCCAGCAGGGCCACAACCGTCAGCGTCTCGCCCTCACCAGCAAAGACGATGGGCATCTCGGCGCTGGCGGGTTCCATTTCCGCCACCAGAATTGGGGCGGTGTTCAGGTCTGCTGCAAATCGCCAATCCTTGCCGGTCTGCACGTAAATATCCGTATGTTTCTCGGAGGAAACAGGAATGACGTTTTCATAGATCATCAATTGCTTTGTCATAAGCGGTGTTCCGTATTGCCAATGTGATGCCGCCAGCCAGCAGATCCGGCACAGCGATCAGAGGGTGCAACGCTCAGCAAACCGCGCGGTGAAGTCAACTGAAAAAAGCGCTTCTGGGTTGCACAACGACGCCTGCGCATGCCCCGACCTGCAGCGCGACGCGCCTCTTGTCATGCGGCCATTTCAGTGATCTGATCGTCAGATACGAGAGGGGAGGCCCAGCATGCGACCATTCAAGACCCTTGCAGACCTGCGCGCCATTGAAGCCGAAGCCGACTGGCATGACCGCGAGATCCCTGTCACGGTCCATGACGCACTGGCGCAAACGGCGGCGCGGCATGGTGCCCGCCCCGCGATCAGCTTTCAGATGTTCGCGGCCTCCGGTTCGCGGGCGCAGACGCTCACCTGGACCGAGTTGCACGCCCGCGTCACGCAGGCGGCAAACCTGTTTCGCAGCCTTGGCGTGGGCGACGAGGACACGGTCGCCTATATTCTGCCCACGCTGAATGAAACTGCGATCACGCTTCTGGGGGGCATGACGGCGGGGCGGGTCAGTCCGATCAACCCGCTACTGGAACCCGAAAAGATTGCCTCGCTCCTGCGCGAGACGCATGCCAAGGTGGTCGTCACCCTGCGCGCCTTTCCCAAAACCGACGTCGCGCAGAAAGTGGCCGAAGCCATCGCACTGGCCCCCGATGTCGAAACCGTGCTCGAAGTGGACCTGCTGCCCCATCTCAGCCCGCCCAAAAGCTGGATCGTGCCGTTTCTCCGCCCCAAGACGGTCGCACGCCACCGCGCGCGCATCCGTGATTTTCAGCGCGAACTGGACGCACAGCGCAGCGACGTGCTGGATTTCATTCCTGCACAGGCGGACCGTGTCGCCGCCTATTTCCACACTGGCGGCACGACAGGCATGCCCAAGATGGCGCAGCATCGCTATGGCGGCATGCTTTATAATGGCTGGCTGGGGTCCGAGTTGCTGTTTACGGAAAAGGATGTGCTGCTGTGCCCGTTGCCGCTGTTCCACGTCTTTGCCGCCTATCCCATCCTGATGTGCTGCATCATGTCGGGTGCGCATGTGGTGTTCCCGACCCCGCAGGGCTACCGGGGCGACGGCGTGTTCGACAATTTCTGGAAGCTGATCGAACGCTGGGGCGTCACCTTCGTGATCACAGTGCCGACGGCACTGGCCGCGCTGATGCAACGCCCCGTCAACGCAAATATCGCGACATTGCGCACGGGCATTTCCGGCTCGGCTGCCCTGCCACGCGAGCTTTACAAGCGCTTCGAACAGGCGACCGGTGTCCAGATTGCCGAAGGCTACGGCCTGACCGAAGCCACCTGCCTTGTCTCGTGCAACCCGGTGGACGGGCAAAAGAAGATCGGCTCTGTCGGGTTGCCCCTGCCCTATACGAAGGTTCGCATCCTGCGCCCGGAAAACGGGGGCATGGCCGAATGTGCCACGGACGAAGTTGGCGAGATCTGCATCGACAACCCCGGCGTGACCCCGCCCACCTATACCGATGACAGCAAGAACCATGATCTGTATGTGGACGGGTTTCTGCGCACGGGCGATCTGGGGCGCGTGGACAGTGACGGCTATCTGTGGATCACCGGGCGCTCGAAAGACCTGATCATCCGGGCGGGCCACAATATCGACCCCGCCGAGATTGAAGAGGCGCTGCTCGCGCACCCGCAAGTCAGCTTTGTCGGTGCCATCGGCCAGCCGGACGCGGTCGCAGGTGAATTGCCCTGTGCCTATGTCGAACTTGTTGGCGGGGCCAGTGTCACCACGGATGCGCTGATGGCGCATGCCCGCGCGCATATCTCGGAACGTGCAGCAGTGCCCAAGCATATCGAGGTGATGACCGAATTGCCCAAGACGGCGGTCGGCAAGGTGTTCAAGCCCGACCTGCGCCGTCTTGCCATCACCCGCGTGCTGGACGACACCTTGCGCGAGGCCGGGCTGGATGCGCATGTGGCGCGCGTCGTAGAAGACCGCAAGCGCGGGCTGGTGGCACAGATCGAAACGCGTGGCAGTCCCGACGACGACGCCCTTGCCGCCGTGCTGGACCAGTTCACCATTCCCTGGGACCGTGCTGAGACGTAAGCGCTGCCGCACGAAGTGAGTCATTTTTACCGCATTTGCAGACTTGCTGCCCCCAGCGTCGCCGGTTGCAGCCCGCTTCACTTGACTCGAGCGCAAATGCAGCGGAATCTACAAAAAAAACAAGACGATCCGAGGCAGAGCATGAATACCTTTACCCTTGCACCGCTATGCGCGGTGTCTCTTCTGGCATTGGCGGCATGTGGTGGTGGCAGTTCGTCCCCGCAGGCGCCGTTCAATTCCAGCACCGTGACCACCAGCAACGAGATCGTGCCCGCGCGCGCCGATGTCTCGCGCGCCGAAGACGGGCGCATCCTCTTGCGCATGACCGCAGGGCCGATGGACAGGACCACCATCCTGTGTGCGGATGCGCGTCTGGGGGCCTGTCAGGTTGTCGGCGGGCCTGCCGGGACAGCCGGTCAGGGTACCTTGCTGGAACGCTATCACGGGCAATTCGCCTTTGCCGGCAATTTCAGTGTCATGCAACTGGTCGATGGCAATCTGGAACCGACCTCGCAACTGGTTCATGCGGCGGGCATCGACTCGGCACCGGGGAATGTCCGGCTGCCGCAAGGCGTTGTCAGCCACACGGGGCGGTTTTCGGCGGGGGCCGGTCTGGCCGACGGTCCGCAGGGGATGATCGAAGGTGATATCGAATTGCTGGTCGATTTCAACATGGGCGTTCTGGGGGGCACCATGGCAGGCGGATTCGAGAGCGGCGAGTCGGTTCAGGCCAGCTTCAACAATGTGACAATTAACGCCTCGAACGGTCAGTTTGCCGCCACTGACGATACGCTGTTCATGTTCCAGAGCCGTGTCGCAGGCGGCGACATGCGCGGGGCCTTCTACGGGCCAAATGCGCAGGAAACGGCTGGCGTGTTCGATGTCGGCAATGATCGCGGCGGCATGAGCGGCATTTTCCTGACCTGTCAGGGCACGGCAGCAGGCTGCATCAGGCCCGATCCCGCACCCTGACCAGAACGGGGCGGTCGTCCGGTCGCCCCGTGCCCTCAATGCCGCCCGACCACGGACACGCGCAGCGTGTTCATCCGGAACCGCGCAGGCGTGCCATCAAGACGGCGCGCGGGGCGCATCCGCATATGTTCGGCATCCACACGCACGGACAGACGCGGGCGCAGCGCATATTCCGCCCCGACCCCTGCCACAAGCCCGCGGTCGCGAACGATCTGACGGCGTGCGCCGATCCGGTGCTCCCAGCGGTCATGCGCGACACCCAGCGTGACAAACCCATGGCCCCGGCCCTGCGCGATCCCCACGCGCCCACGGACCGCCCCATAGTAATTGTCACTCAGCGCGCAGGGCTGCGCCGGCTGGCCACATGGCCCCTGCCCGTTCAGGTTGCCTCTGCTCAACGCAAGCTCGACCCCCGTCACCAGATGCCCCTGCTGCCAGCCATGGCCAAGGATCAGACTGGCCCCGGTGCCTTGTGCGCGTGGCAAGGCACCAGTGCTGCCCCGAACCGTGGCCGTGGCCCGGTTGGCGATCACACCCGCGCCCAGATACGGGCCGGACCAGTCGGCCCCCTGTGCCACCGCCCTCTCGGGTGCCAGGCAGGGCAGCACGACACAGCCCGCGATCAACAGCGCGACAATTCCGGGGCGAAGGGCAGCGAGCATGGCACTTTCCTCAATTCGTGACGAACTGCCTGCCTTATACGCCCCTGCCGTGCCAACATCTTCCAGATAGTAAACAATGGGTTAACGGCAGGATTGAACGCGCGCCCCTGCCCGTTTCATCTTGCCAAAAATACTCAAAAGACCTTTCATCAAGGATCGCCGCCTGAACACTGATGCGCGCGCACAGGACATTCCCGCAAGCCAACGCGCAGGCGGGCATTACGCCCGCACTGTTCCGTCGCCGGTCACCAGATACTTGAAACTGGTCAGTTGCTCGGCCCCCACAGGCCCGCGGGCGTGCATCTTGCCCGTGGCGATCCCGATCTCGGCCCCCAGCCCGAACTCGCCCCCATCGGCGAACTGGGTCGAGGCGTTGCGCATCAGGATGGCGGAATCCAGCCCGGCAAAGAACCGCGCCGCAACGGCATCCTCCTCAGCAATCACCGCCTCGGTATGCTGCGAGCCATAGGTGCGGATATGGGCAATCGCGCCTTCGACATCATCGACCACGGCAGCGGCCATGATCATGTCCAGAAACTCGCAGCCGAAATCCTGCGGCGTAGCCGCCACCACGCCGGGCAGATGCTGCA
>SKRW01000209.1 GCA_007118295.1 Paracoccaceae bacterium
ACTGCTGATATCCGCGCTGTTCAGTTGGCGAACGACCCGTTTCGCACGATCTGCGTGTCTGCCTGAACGACCCTCTGCGACGGAATTCTCCTGCTGCAGTGACAATGCTGATCAACTGGAAGGACACGATCGAAATGCTGCGAATTCTGATCCTGATCTTTGCCATTGGCGCAGGTGGAACGGCGGCGTGGGTATCTATGAACGCGCATTCCTCGCCGCCGCCACCAACTGTCGAGATACCCGCACCGCAGCGCATTGCGCAGGTGCTGGTGGCGGCGATTCCGCTCGAACCCGCGGCCACGCTGACAACAGAACACATGCGTTGGCAGGACTGGCCTGAAGATTTGCTTGTCGATGGTTTCATCGTCCGAACACATCAGCCCGATGCACCCGAAGAGTTTGCCGGAAAGCTGACGCGCATCGATCTTGCTGCCGGTGAACCGATCCGCGCCGAAAAACTGATCCTCAGCCAGGGTGGTTTCCTTTCGGTCACTCTTGATCCGGGCAAGCGCGCCGTTGCGGTCCGCATCTCGGCGGAAAGCACTGCCGGCGGGTTCATCATGCCGAATGACAGGGTCGATGTCTTGCGCACCTTCAGCCGGCCGGGTGTCACAGGTCAGTCGCAGATGATCAGCGAGACGATCCTGCGCAACGTCCGTGTTCTGGCCATCGACCAGACCACCGATACCCATGGTAGTGAAACTGTCCTTGGCAAGACAGCGACACTGGAGCTGGAGTCCAGCGAAGTGGAGATCATCGTTGCCGGTGAAGCGTCGGGGCAATTGTCGCTGTCGCTGCGCTCTTTCGCCGACAATCACGATTCACAACGGATCGTCGAAAAACCTGCGCCAGAGCCTTCGGTGCGCATCTATCGGGGCGGCGTCCTTGAAGAGGTAGATCAGCGATGACTATCCCATTGAGCAAACACGCACTCGAATCTGTCCTGAACGACCCGCCGCGCGTCCGCCGGTTCAAGATAAATGCGGTTCCCGATGATGCGGAACTGACCGGTCACACACCGCACATTTCGGCAGGGTGCTTTTGCGACAGCGTGACGGTTGCGAAAACCTTGCGCACTGCGATGGAGGATCGCAGACTGTCGCGCGCGACAACTCATTTTGCTTCGGGTGGCATAGAGGCCGCTGTCGCGTTCTACGCAGATGCGCCGACGCCTGACCTGCTGATCCTCGAAACGACGCTGGACGGGGGCGGAATTCTGGCCGCGCTCGATGAATTGTCACGCGTCTGCGACGTGAATACCAAGGTCGTCGTCATAGGACGGATGAACGATATCGGTCTGTACCGCGCGATGATCGCAAAGGGGGTTTCGGACTATCTGGTCGCACCAGTCGATACTCTGGCGGTTATTGCGGCGATTCTGCGGTTGTATCCGATCGGTTCTGCCACGCGCCTTGGCCGGATTTGTGCGTTTCTTGGTGCGAAAGGTGGTGTTGGGGCGTCAACGCTGGCGCAAAATGTCGCCTGGCGCATCGGGCAGGACCGTAAAGGGCCGGTGATGCTGGCGGATCTGGACCTGCAGTTCGGTACGGCGGCGTTGAACCTGAATCTGATGCCGTCCAATGGATTCGTCGAGCAGACCATGGACCCCGATCGTCTGGACGAGGTGCTGCTGGAGCGCAGTCTGATCCAGAAAGGAAAGTTTCTGCATGTATTGCCTGCCTCGGGGCGCATGCGGGAAATCGAGTCGCCAGACCCGGTCGCGGTCGCGAAACTGCTCGATCTGTCGCGACAGGCTTTTCCGGTCGTGATCCTCGACCTGCCACATCTGCAATCGCCATGGATGAAGGCGGTGCTTGCTGCAGTGGATGATCTCGTCATCGTTGCGGCGCCCGATCTGGCCAACCTGCGAAATGCCAAGTGCCTCTTTGATATCTTTCGCGCCGCGCGCCCGAATGACCCGCTGCCCAGACTGGTGCTCAATCAGCTTGGGCTCTGCAGACGCGCGGGGGTTTCGCCGGCCGATTTCGCCAAGACGCTGGACGTGGAGATCAAGACGCAGATTTCATTTGATCCTAACGGTCTTGTGAAAGCCTCGAACGAAGGCCGGTTGGTCACCGAGTCGACCCCGCGCTGTGCGGCAAGCCGCATGATCGCGGCCTTGGCGAAAGACATTGATACGCGCCCGGCGCAAGGCGGACAATTCGCGCGTCCCAAGGGGCGTGGTTTTCGTTGGCCGTGGAGTTCGGATGATTGACCCTGCGCCTTTGAACATGACGGCACAACACACGAAGAAAGGGAGATAGACATGCAGGAAACGGGACATTGGGAACTGTCGGAAGCGACCGCGCGTGACGTTTATGCATCTGCACATGTCGATGATCCTGACCGGAAAATGCGACCGGGCTGGTGGCTTGTGCCAAGTGCTGCACTTGGCTCTCTGAGTTGGGTCGGGATCTTCTATCTGATTTTCTGGTGATGTGTCGCCTGTGAGCGCGGCATCCCGCCAGAGCGTCACCACAGCAAGAAAAGCCCATGGTTCAATCTGGCCACGGGGCTCGGGGAGCGTATCTGATGTTCGGAAAAAGGCAAACGCCTGGTGCCACGCCGGTGCTTGTCGACCAGTCGGTAAAGACCTTGCCAGTCAGGCGGCCTGCACCTGTCATCGCCAAGCCAAGGCAGAAGGTAAGGGCAAAAGCCAATGAGCCTGATACATATCTGGAGCTGAAGAAGTCGGTCTTTGCCGCCTTGATCGAGGCAATCGACGTTTCAAATCTTTCTGAGATGGAGCCGGTGGATTCGCGGCGCGAGGTGGCGAGTGTCACTGCCGATATTCTGACGGCCCGCAAGACCGTGCTGTCAAACAAGGAACAGGACGAACTGGTCGAAGACATCTGCAATGATGTTCTTGGCTATGGCCCACTTGAACCGTTGCTGGCCCGCGATGACATTGCCGATATCATGGTTAACGGCACCAAGCCGATTTTCATCGAAGTGGGGGGCCGTGTTCAGGAAACCGATATCCGGTTTCGCGATAACGCCCAGCTACTGAATATCTGCCAGCGGATCGTCAGCAAGGTTGGCCGGCGCGTAGACGAATCAAGTCCCATCTGCGATGCGCGTCTGCCTGATGGAAGCCGGGTCAATGTGATCGCGCCGCCGCTGGCGATTGACGGCCCCACCCTGACCATCCGTCGGTTCAAGAAAGACAAGTTGACGCTGGATCAGTTGGTTCAATTCGGGGCGATCACGCATGAAGGTGCCGAGATTCTGAAAATCATTGGACGGATCCGCTGCAATGTGATCGTTTCGGGCGGCACCGGGTCCGGCAAGACCACATTGCTGAATTGCCTGACAGCTTTTGTTGACCCGCAAGAGCGGATGATCACTTGTGAAGATTCCGCCGAACTACATCTGCAACAGCCCCATGTCGTGCGCCTTGAAACACGCCCCCCCAACATCGAGGGGGTTGGCGAAATCACGATGCGTGATCTTGTGCGCAACTGCCTGCGCATGCGTCCGGAACGAATAATCGTCGGCGAAGTCCGCGGACCTGAGGCGTTCGATCTGCTTCAGGCGATGAATACCGGGCATGACGGTTCGATGGGCACATTGCACGCCAACAGCCCGCGAGAGGCGCTGTCGCGGATAGAATCCATGATCACGATGGGCGGGTTTTCGCTGCCCGCAAAGACGATCCGGGAAATGGCCACATCTTCGGTGGATGTGATTGTTCAGGCCGCCCGGTTGCGCGACGGGTCCCGGCGGATCACTCACATCACAGAGGTGCTTGGGTTGGAAGGCGAAGTTCCGATCACGCAGGACATCTTTGTTTATGACATGTTCGGCGAAGATGCAGATGGCCGGATCATCGGCAAACACCGCTCGACCGGAATCGGCAAGCCGGCGTTCTGGGACAAGGCCCGCTACTATGGCGAAGAGTCGCGGCTTGCGCGGGCGCTTGAAGCGGCTGCAGGTGCAAGCGCATGATCTGTGCGCAGCCCAACCTTTCAGAGGCGAGACAATGATGACCCCCGACATTGTTGCGATCACATTGTTTTCGCTTGTTGCGTTCAGCATTGGCGGCGTCATGCTGGCGTTGTTTCTGCCGCAGGTTTCGGCAGGCAATCGCATGCGACAGCGGCGTGAACTGGCATTGGGCATGCAAGGTGATTCGGCGCATGCCGGTACTGGCAAGTCTGCTGGCGACATACGCAAGGCACAGCGGTCCGTCGAGAACTTGATTCGTGAAATCGAACAGAAGGGCAAGATCCGTAATCGCTGGCAAAGCCGAACATCCTTGACACGCAGATTGCGGCAAGCGGGGCTTGCCTGGTCACTTCGGTACTATGCCGGTGTCTGCGTTGTCATAGGTGTCGTGGTGACAGCCGTGCTGTGGTTTGGCCTTGGTGCCAGCGAAGTCGCCAGCGTCGCGATCGGCCTGGCCGTTGGTCTATGGTTGCCGCGCGCCTATGTGCAGCGCAAGATCGCACAGCGACGTCTGGCCTTTACGGCGTCCTTTCCTGACGCGGTCGATATCATCGTGCGCGGCGTGCGATCCGGTATTCCCGTGTCAGATTGCCTTCGGATTATCGCCAGTGACTCGCAAGAACCGGTGCGCTCCGAATTCGGAGCCACAAATGACGATCTGGCAATGGGCATGGCCGTTGAGGACGCAGTGCAGCGCATGTCGGACCGGGTTGAACTTGAAGAGGTGCGCTTTTTCTCCATTGTCATCACGATCCAGAGCCGGACAGGGGGCAACCTGTCCGAAGCACTTGGCAACCTGTCCACCGTCCTTCGCGACCGAGCCAAGATGCGGGGTAGAATTCGCGCAATGAGTTCCGAGGCCAAGGCTTCTGCCGCTATCATCGGTTCCCTGCCGCCCATCGTCTGCTTTCTCGTCTTTCTGACGTCACCAGAATATGTCGGCCTGTTGTTCTCGACTGTGCAGGGGAATGCTGTACTGGTGGCGTCGGGTCTGTGGATGTTCTGCGGCATCGGCATCATGCGCAAGATGATCAACTTTGACTTTTGAGTATGCAACCATGACCTTTGACAGCCTTATCCTCGAACCCGCAATGATCGTTGCCCTGTTTTCGGGGCTGGCCGCTACGCTCTTGGTGATTGCTGTTTCGTGGCCCTATCTGCAAAGCAATATCATGAGCGCGCGGATCCGCCAGATCACAAGGGGCAATGTCCAGACCGCGAGAAGCGAACAGGCCAAGCCGGGACCGGCTGGTGCAACGTCGCTTGTGCGCCGGGAGCCACGCAAGATCTTTATGGACATCGTCCGAAGCCTTGACCTTGTCAGCGAGGCCGAGAATGAAGAGACAATCCGCCTGCTGCAACGTGCGGGGTATCGTGGCCGATCCCCGGTCATTACCTATCTTGCCTTGCGGATCATCAGTCCGCTGGCGGTGTTCTGCGTGGCGCTGTTTTATGTGTTTGTCGTGATCAAGCCGGATCTTCCGGTTCCTGCGCTTGTGGGTTTTGTCATTCTATGTTCGATCAGTGCCTATTATCTGCCATTGGTTTTCTTGCGCAACCGGATCACAAAGCGCCAGACGTCGATCCGTCGCGCCTGGCCAAATGCGCTTGATCTGCTGCTGATCTGTGTCGAATCCGGTATGAGCAGTGAAGCCTCGTTTCGCAAGGTCACACAGGAAATCGGGCTTGATTCACCCGCCCTGGCCGAAGAATTGTCCATGACCTCGGCCGAGCTTGCCTATCTGCCGGATCGGCGCACCGCCTATGAAAACCTTGCAACCCGGACAGACATCGCATCGGTCAAATCGACGATCGTGGGCCTTATCCAGTCGGAAAAGCACGGCACGTCGCTTGGTCAGGCGCTGCGAGTCCTGTCGCGTGAAAGCCGCGAGGGCCGGATGGCGGATGCCGAACAAAAGGCCGCAGCACTGCCGCCCAAGTTGACCGTGCCGATGATCATCTTCTTTCTTCCGGTATTGTTCGCGGTGATCCTTGCACCGATGATCATTCAGGCAATGGCGAGTTGAGCAAATGGTATATGCCCGTCGGACTGTCAGGCCAACTTGCCGCCCATTGCCTTGCAAAGCCCGCTCAGGTCAGGAGGGCGCGGAGCCGTTCTATTTCGGGGTAGACAAGTTCGGCCTGGGTGCGAACGCGCTGGTAGGCGTCATCCGGGGCAGACTCGCTTTCGCCATCATTCTCAAGAAAACGAAAGCAAGCCTCTTGCAGGGCTTTGAAGCCGATCATTCCGGCCCGCGCGCAAAACTTGTGTATGTTTGCGCGCGACGTTTCAAGGTCATGTATCTGACCCGAAGTATGTGCGAACTCATCTACAAGCCCGTCGCGAAAATCGCCAAGCCAGAACCGCGCGCGCTCGTGGCCGAAAAGGTCTGCAAACTCGCGAAAGGTGTCGGGGTCGAAAAAGCTTACGGTCTCGGGCGCATCAACGTCATGCGTCTGGTCTTGTGCGCTATCGGCGAGATGCGCGTTGGTTCCCGTCGGTTTCGCCATGGCGTGCGGATGCTTCCGTTGTGAACAGTGCGTCATTGCGCCGCGACTGAAGGCTATCGCAATTCTTCCCGGCAATCCAGAACAGAGGTACAAATGTCATGAGCGGACAATCGTTGGGCGCCAACCAGAAATTCCCGAAATACAGGATTCCCGTGCGTATCCTGTTTGCAGACCAACCGACCATTATTGGCACGGTCTTTGTGCGGCAGGATCAGCGTGTTCTGGATCTGTTATGTGACGAGCGACCGTTTCTTCCGGTCGCCACCAAATCTGGCACCATATTGATCAACAAGACGCATATCCGGCAGATCAATGTGCTTTCTCTGACAGAAATCACCGAGATCAAGGACCTGCTGCCGGAATTCGATGCAGACTATCTGAAAAAGAATTCCTGGTAATCGCAGCGCCGAAGCATCCGGCAAAAGGCTGACACTCGCCATTTGCACAGGGCGCGACGGATATCACCAGCACCTCGGCGTCCTGCGTTAAAACACCAGCGCGTGCGCCCATGCCCCTTTGCTGCCGGATCGTGTGCGCACCCCAGGCACTTGTATGCAAGACAGAGTTTGCAGCCATAATAGCTTGGATAAGTACATTCTAACTGTCTGTTCCGTCTCTTTCGGCGGCGGCGGACAATCGTTCTTTTGCTTGACGGGAACAGTTTCGGCGCGGATAGTAACGCATCCTCGAAAAACATATGGGTCTGGGGTTTCAGGCGAGTTCACGAGATCGTCGTGCCAGCCTCTGTCCTGCCCCATGTGGGAACTCCATGCGCATTGAACCAGCCATCCGGATTGCACTAATTTACGCCATAATCAGCCTGTTCTACCTTTTTGTGTCGGACTCGCTGGTTGAGCGTCTTGTTGCGGACGTCAATACCCGACTGGTCCAGACGACAAAGGGTACGGCCTTTGTCTTGTTTTCTGCACTCGTCATCTATCTGCTGATCCGAAGCGAGTTGCAGAAACGGCAACGTCTGAGAGATGTCGCCATGCGGGCGCAGCGACTTGAAGCTATCGGCCAGTTTTCTACTGTGATGGCTCATGATTTCAATAACATGCTGATGGTCGTCATCGGTGCACTGGAGGTGAGCGAGGACACTCTGGCGCCGGATCATCCCGCCCGCGCGCATCTGGCCAACGCGCTGAAAGCGAGTGAAAAAGCCGGGGCGCTGACGCATCGGATGCTTATCTTTTCCCGGCAAGGCCATCTGCCCGCCAAATCGGTGGATGTGAACAAAAGTGCGAGGGAACTGGCGCCGCTGTTGAACGTGGCGACGGGCCAGAATGTGTCGCTTCACTGCAACCTGTCCGAAGGTTTGCCCCCGGTCATTGCCGAACCCTGCAAGTTTCAGAACATATTGCTGAATCTGATCATAAATGCACGCGACGCCATGCCAAACGGCGGCGACGTCGTTCTGGAAACTGCCCGCGAGCGGGTCGAGTCCCAGCTTACAGAGGGGCTGTGGATCGTGCCGCCCGGCGACTATGTGACGATTGTGGTGCGTGACACAGGCCATGGCATGTCGAAACACGTCATGAGCAAAGTGTTGGAGCCCTTCTTCACCACCAAGCCATTCGGCAAGGGGACGGGTCTTGGGCTGACCACGCTGCGCGAAGGTCTGGACGCGTGGCAGGGCCATCTCATCATCACCAGCGCCAGTGGTGTGGGCACAAACGTCAAGATGTATCTCAAGATTGCCGAGTTTGATGATGCCGCAACTCCTGCATTGAAATCTGCAGACATCGCAGGCGATACCAAAGGCGAAACCATTTTGCTGGTCGAGAACGACCCCGAAGTCTGCGCTGCCGTTTCCAACCAGCTTCAGAGCCTTGGATACAAGGTCCATACTGCAGCAACTGTCGCGGAGGCCCGGTTGATCCTGAAGAACGAGGGCAAGGTCGACCTGTTGCTTTGCGATATCTATCTCGATGGGACCACGTCTGGTGCTGCGCTAGCCAAACAGGCGCGGACTTTGGACAAGGACCTGAAACTCATCCTCATGTCCGGGTATTCTGACCCCGGCCTGACCGCCGATCTGACAGATTTGTCTGGCTTGGGATGGTTGGCCAAACCTTTCGACCGCTTTGCTCTGCGCCGCGAGTTGCGAAAGTTGCTGGACTGAACCGGGCAGTTCTGGTGTGCAACATGGTGCCGCCATTGTCGCCGACGTCTTGACCGGTTAGGGTAAGCCAAGTGCGAGTTCAGAAGCGGTGCTGTTTGCGCGCCTTGAAACCTGGGTAAACGTGAACCCCGGCTATTCCTGCACCAGATCAAAAGTGACCCCATGACCCGAACCACTGCCGAGCCATCCTTTTCGCAAAGCCCGGCTGTGGGCGGGTCCGAGCATGTCCTGTTGGTTGACGACGACGACCTGATCCGCGAACTGGTTTTGCAACAACTCGTCTCACTTGGGTATCGGGTGTCCGACGCGTCAGAGGGTCCCGCAGCGCTAGAGATCATCCGCGAGTCTGCGGACATAGATCTGCTGTTTACCGACATTGTAATGTCGGGCGGCATGTCCGGTCTTGATCTGGCAGTGGCTGCCGTGACGTTGCGCC